>DRGT01000075.1 GCA_011055585.1 Candidatus Nitrosopumilus sp.
CATAGTTTGTCAATGTGAACCAATAATAGTAACTTGTCACACAGGGAAATATGGGTAATATGATAGAGGGGGATGTATATCGTTGCGATGAATGTGCTCTTGAACTTAAAATCACAAAGCCATGTAACGAAGAAGAATGTGACCTGATTTGTTGTTCCAAACAAATGAAAAAAACTGGTTCATAGAATAAAGACAATGGATCTAGTTTCATTTGGAAATAAGCGAACATATGAGGACTTTAAAAAAGAAATTCCCATTCCAATTCAACCTCTTTTTGATTCAATAAGAGAAGTTTGCCTTTCTTTAGGAAAAAATGTGGTTGAAGATGTTAGAATGCATAGAATTGTTTTTGGTAAATCCATGACGTTTAGATGGTTTGCAGATGCAGAACCACAAGAAAATGGCATTATGATCAAAATTCAGAAGAGTCGTAAGGAAACGCCACAAATTATTCATATCAAATTAGAACAAGATGTAACCGAGCTTGAAGAAATTCTTAAAGAAGCTTATGAAACAGTTCGGTAATTTTGTTGTTCAATAAACTGTTTTAATGAAAAATTATTGCATTGTGTTACAATTTTATTATGAAGTTATGAAATGGTTCACATTTGATCATCCTTAAGTAATTTCATTCTGTTTAAGTACGGGTATGGGAAGTCTTCAAAAGGTCACTATAGACCTTGATGCAGATGTGTTTCTATTATTAACATCCATTCAATCAAAATCAATTAAAGAAGGAAAAGAGCTGCCAAGCTTTTCAGAAATTATCAACAATCTCCTACCTAAGTTGCTCAAAAAGATAGAAGGGGACAAGAAATTTTCCTAGTTTAATTGATTTTTTGAATAACAAGGACGTAAAGCGTCTCTGAAATTATTGTAATACACTGCAAAACGTATCTATTATGATTAAAAATCGTAATTTCGTGATACCTCATTGATACCTCATTTGAGGTATCACATACCACATGATTTTTTGTTAAAAAATCAATATTAAACCGACAATAATTCAGATTCAATATGATATTTTTTGGTTCTAAAGAAAAACCAGAGGATCTAATCTATCAAGCAATGGCCATGGTAAAAGCCAATCAGCCAAAAATTGCTATCTCACTTTTTAACAAAGCACTCAAACAAGACCCAAAAAATGTTGAAGCATTACACAACAAAGGACTTGCACTAAATCAAATGAAAAAATATAGTGATGCAATTACCTGCTTTGATAAAATTTTAGAAATTAGTCCAAATGATGCACCAGCCTTTAACAATAAAGCTATAGCCCAGGCCGAACTTGGCAACACAGTGGATGCTTTTGAAAACTATGACAGGGCAATCAAAGCAGATCCAAAATATGCAGCAGCACATTTTAACAAAGGAGTTTTGTTTGACAGATTATCATCGCATGAAGATGCGATTAAATGCTTAGAAGAAGCAATAAAGCTAGACCCAAAAAAACTGAATGCATTATTCTACAAAGGAGTTGTTTTAGGAAAGATGGAAAAACATGAAGAATCTCTAAATTGTTTTCAGCTTGTTTGCAAAACAAATCCAAGACATTTGGATGCAATGTTCCACAAAGGAATTGAATTTGCACAACTTGAACAACATGAAAAAGCCATCAGAATTTTTGATGATTTACTTAGACAGAAAAAAGACAATGTTAATGTCATTTATGCAAAAGCTAGAAGCTTTGCTGCACTTGAACAAGATGGTCCATCACTAGATATGTTGAAAAAAGCAATTTCAAAAGATCCTAAAACAATCAGAAAGTGGGCAAAAGATGAAAAAATCTTTGAGCGTTTTCATGAAAATGATCAGTTTAAGAGAATGGTAAGATAATTTACAGAATTTTCTTTCTTACTGCATCTATTCTCATAATACCAGCCTTTTTTTCAGGACCGACTAACCTAGCTTCAAAAATCGGAACATAAACCTCGATGATTTTTTTAATTACCAGTTCATCGTGTAAATTCCTAACATTACTGTCAAGTGATTCTTTCAATTTGGAATCAAGCTTTTTGATTATTGCAGCATGTGTTAACTCAGATTCTCGAACATGCACTCTAGGATCTTTTAATACCTGATTTGGAAAATTTTCGATGGTTTTTGAATTAATTTTGAATGGAAAACGTATTTCAGTTCCGTGATGATCAAATACCATTTCACCTTCCTCGTCAATAAAGATGTGTTCTTCTAATGGCAATTCAACTTTGTTTTTGCTTTTTTTAGCTATTGCTTTGGCAATCGAAGACTTCTTTTTTATCTTAAAAATGCCTTCTCCTAGAATAATTTCTCCAACATTATAATCAACAGAAATACTGTGGGTCGCCTTACGAAAATAATCAGCAGTGTGTTTTCCAGAAATCATCCAAATTGCTTCATAGTATAGTTCAAGTGAGTGAACGTGTATCTCATCAGGTTTAGGTTTTCTTAGAAATTTTTGAAAAACTGTTGTCTTTTTTGTTTCAACGATTTTCCGAGCAGCATCTTCATCAATCTGCTTTTTTAGAACCATAGTTTTTGTTTCGTATTTTTCCTTGCCCAAATGAATTCAATAGAATGGTCTTGGTCTTCTATTATAATCATATTGTAATTACTAAAGAAAATATACTCGTAACAAAAATGTGAGAAGCAGGGATGAAAGTTTTGAAGGAAAATATTTTTTCAAAAGGAAAAATCAGAAAGGTAAGCTCAAACTATTTTACTGGGCCAGTGTATGCCAGAG
>DRGT01000076.1 GCA_011055585.1 Candidatus Nitrosopumilus sp.
AGTTGGATTTCGAATCCCAAAACCTCAATGCCTGTTTGGGTGAATTTTTTATCGTCAGAAAAAATTCCTGAACACAAAATTATTGATGAACCAGAAAAGAGATTTCAGGTATTAAATGATGTTTCAGTTGTATCACATCAATTTATTGTAAATTTTGATTATGATAGTTTTCCAAATGATTTCATTTACGAATTTTCTGCAGAATATACTGGCTCACCATTGTTACAAATGTACATAATTAGACCCGATGGTAATCAGTTAAAACTTATTTCAACATCACTACCATATTCTAAATCATCAACTATTCATAATGATAGAATTTTTTCAACAGATGGAGCAATCCGAAAAAATCTATTTTTACAAAAGGAGAGATTTGGTTTCTCCATTGATAATATTTCAGCGGAAGATATTGTCTTTTCAAAACTAGAAACGCATGAAGTGTTGAAAGGAGACTATATTTTTCTCGTAAATCTGTATGGAGTTAAAACACAAAATGAGATTTTGAATTCAAAATTGATTATAGGTGGAAAAGCATTTGGATTAATGGGCACTGATGAATTAAGGCGTGATCTTGCAGTTGGATTGTTGTGGGGAACGCCATTAGCCTTGTTCATAGGACTTGCAGTATCCATTGGCTCTGTTACCATGGGGTTGTTGTATGGCGTCTATGCAGGTTACAAAGGAAAGAAAACTGATGAGGCTTTAATGAGATTTAATGATGTAATTTATGCACTACCTGCACTTCCATTTTTGATAATTCTTGCCGTAACAATTAGCAATAGTATTTTTCTAATCATTGGATTTTTGATGATTTTTGGTTGGGTAGGTATTGCAAAGGTATCACGAAGTATGGCTCTGCAAATTAAAACAAAGGGATACGTTGAAGCATCAATAATGATGGGACAAAAAAATTCAAAGATCGTTCTAAGACATATGATTCCACAATTGTTGCCCTATGCATTAGCAAGTATAGCTATTTCTGTTCCAGCTGCTATCACTACAGAGGCAGGACTAAGCTTTTTGGGACTTGGAGATCCAACATTTCCTACATGGGGACAAATGCTTCATGATGCAAATGTACATGGTGCGGCTCCAAGAGGGCTATGGTGGTGGATTGTTCCCCCAGGAGTAATGATTGCCATAACTGGTCTGTCATTTGTCTTTATGGGAAGTGCACTTGATGCTATCGTTAATCCAAAGTTAAAACGACAATAAAACTAGAGGTCAAATTTTCGAATTAATTCAATATTACCATCATTCAATTTTATTGAATAGCATGATGAATTTTCATCCTTGAATGCTGCCAACTTGTTAGCAAATGCTCTTTTGCTGTGACCACCTTCAGTTACTTTGTCTGATTCATCAAAGCAAATAGACATTTGTTTCATGTTTAGATTATTTTTTAGAAGAAAAGCAATGAATTTTTTGTAATTTTCAGTATCAAACCAGTCTATGTTTTTTTCTTTACTTGCTCCAATCCATATCTCAATGGAGTTTTGATAGAGGACCTTTTTTCTTAATTCTTCTAATGCCATCTTTCTTTCACGATTAAAAATCAGCACGTTTTGCCTTGGAGCCACATCGAGGACAAGAACCCCCTTTGTAACGATGGTTGCAAACAAGACAGACGTACTTGACAGAAACGCCACTTTGATTTAATCCGAAAAATCCGCCACCACCAAATCCTGAACGGTCATATCCACGAATTCCGCTCATGTAACGTCTACGAAGTAGTAATGGAAATA
Organism: Candidatus Nitrosopumilus sp.; assembly: GCA_011055585.1. The sequence continues at coordinate 1,746 of DRGT01000076.1, forward strand.
AGATAAAAATTGCTAAAGCAGCCCCTAAACCATATGGGAAAGGAAGAACCATTTGCAATCCAATGCTAATTCCTAATGATGCAATTAAAACTAGCAAATAAGTCTTGAATGGAAACAAATCATTATCAATTTCTTAAAAAACCATATAAAGTTTTGTCAGTCTTTTTCTAATTTCACCACTAGATAACAGTGATTTCAATTGGGTCGCCTTTGCTATCCCATGCAAAAATATCATCATCATCATAAGGCGATTTTACTGTTATCGAAACTAAACCAAAAAAATTGTTCAAGTCTGTAATTGATGGTTTTTCTGAGCCTTTAGGATGTGAATGTACGATTCCAACATAACTAGTATCAAGTGGTAAAAATGAATTTGGAAATCCTGCAAAAGTTGTATCAGTATAAGAAAACGGTGGGATGATTAATCCGTCAATTGTTATATTACCTTTTTTGGATTTTCCACGCAAAATTAGTACTGCTTCATTTGGATGCTTCATTTTGCAATATGATATAATTCCATCCCTAGCATCTTTTTTTAATGAAACCTTCCGCTCTAATTTTTCATGTTTGAATATCAATGGTACTAATATCAAAAATTAGTTAGATTTAGCATTTATTGATTAATCGTATATTTGGTGGAAGAGATTTCTCGTAATCTACTTTCAATATCTTTGATTATGTTAGGAATTTTGGTTTTAGATTCTGAGATTTCATTTTCAAAGATATGAATTTTGTTTTCAAGATCATCTTGATCACTTTTTGCC
>DRGT01000077.1 GCA_011055585.1 Candidatus Nitrosopumilus sp.
CCTCTTACACCAGTATTAACGCCACCAATACTAGGGAATAATGTTCCATCAAAAATTTGAATTCCACCAGGATTAGTAACTGTGAATTTTAGTCCTTCAAATTCTATTATATCTGAAGTTTCAGCAAAAATTATAGCTGTTTCACCTGGAATGTAAGATTCTTTATCTGTTGAAATTACAAGTGCGCCAGCTTCTTTCTGCGTTGTTTCAATTACTTCATCACCTACAGAAAATTCTGTTTGAGCTGTTCCACTCGAATATGATACGCTTACATCATAAACTCCATCATAAATTCCAAGAACTTTTTGTAATTTTAATGGAATTTCATATTCTAAATTCAAATCCGGATATAAAGTTAAAGTATCATAATAATTTGGTCCTGAAATAATCACATCAATTGTTTCTTGACTAAAGGTTGGTTGTTCTACAAAAACTTGTTTTGAAACTGTACCGCTAATTGTTGCAGTTTCACCAAAGATATAATTTGATTTTTCAGTAGAAACTGTAACTAACACTACTTCTTCTGCTTCTTCAATTACTAACTTTCCATTAGTTGAACCTGCTGAGGATGTTTCAAACGTCCAATCATCAGAAGTGTTTGTATCAAAGCCATCGTATACTCTTTGCCAAGAGCTAAAATCATTGTTTAGATCATTGATTATTGGAGTTTCATCAATTATAGTGCCAGTTTCATCACGTAATTCAATTTGTTCTGCAACATCAGTAAACCAAGAACTTTGATAAGAGTATGTTAGAAATTGTCCGGGTTTTATTGATGTGCCAATCGGTATTGTTAACGTTTTCTTCAAAACAGATGTTGATGCAATTTCCCAATCACCAATGTAAACTTCTTCATTGGTTGGATTGAAAATTTCTACCCATTCAGAGATTGATTTTGAATCATCTCCTGGAGGATTAATATCAGCTTCATTAATTACAACATGATTAGCAATGTCAGCAGATTGTCCATTAGCAGCAAATGGAATAGCCCCCAATAGAAAAAATGCAAAAATTCCTAATATTATCTCTAGTTTCATATCCTCACGTTGCTATTGATTTTAGTTAAAACACGAATTTTAGATTGAAATTGAGTAAAAGTTGAGCTTGTTGTTAAAGTCGTATATCTTTGAATATTCATTCGTAAATTTCCGCTTTTTCATAATTAAGCCATACGTAGGAATCATCCTAAGATTTCTCAGACTTGTCACAATTTGGACATTTTTTGTTGATTACTTTTTCTCCGCATTGAGCACAAAATCCTTCTCCAATTTTTTTTTCTAAAAATTTCTGTCTGCTACGTGTGAATGCCTTAACTACAAAAAAAATCGCAATTCCAATTGCAATTGCATAAGCTGGAGTCATTGGAGATGGAAATGCCATTAGTCCAAAAATAAAAAGTAAAGTTCCTGCCAACAAAATTATATCACGTTTTACGAATTTCATCAATACATGATAAAATAAATTTTGATAAAAAGATATGCCAGAGCTCAGAGCCATGTGTTTACTTCATTTCAAAGTCAATACTCTAACTCTTCTTCATCGCCTGGCAAAAATATTAGAAAATTATTAGATAATAACATTATCATCTGTCAAGCTTAAATTGGGGGGTAGGATGTGCTGATTCGTTGGGATTGTGGTCTAGCTTGGTATGATTCTGGTTTTGGGTACCAGAGGTCGTAGGTTCAAATCCTGCCAATCCCACCAGTTTTTTTATTGAATGATGATTTTAAATAACGACCATAATCATTCCTGTTATTGCAAGTAGATGATTACATAAAAGCTGGAAAGATAGCTTCTGAAGTAAGGGAGTGTACACGGAAAAAAAACTGGATTGGAAAAACAGTTTACGAAATTTGTGAAGAAGTAGAAAATGAAATTATCAAGCGTGGTGCAAAGTGCGCATTTCCAGTTAACACAAGTTTGAATGATGTTGCTGCACATTATACTGCAGAGCCAAATGATCAAAAAACAATTACAGATTCAGATTTAGTAAAAATTGATCTTGGTGCACAAATTAATGGTTATATTGCAGATACTGCAGTAACGGTGTGTTATAATCCAGAATATGATGCATTGGTTCAAACAGCAGAGGATGCACTCTCAAATGCAATGTCTATGATAAAAATTGGTGTTAAAGCAAGCGATATTGGAAGAACTATTGAGAAAACTGTCAAACAGATGGGTTTCAAACCAATTGGTAATCTTAGTGGTCATTCTCTCGACCAATATACCATTCATGCCGGAAAATCTATTCCAAACATTTGGTCAATTGGCTCGTTTTCTCTTTCAGGTTCTGTTGCTTATGCTTGTGAACCTTTTGTAACGCTGAGTGGGGGTTTAGGGCCAACTGGCTTTGTAAAAAATGGAAAAATAAAAAATATTTTTACTCTCATTTCAAGAAAAAGGACAAAGAATCCTGAGTCCGATGAAATGATAGATTTCATTTGGGAAAATTTCAATATGTTGCCATTTGCTCTAAGATGGTTACTAAAAAAATGGGATGAAAAAAAAGCAAGGGAATTATTGGAATTTTTGATAAAGAAAAAAATAGTTAAAGACTATCCCATTCTCGTTGAAACTCATTCACAAGTTGTAGCCCAGGCAGAACATACTTTCATTCCGACTGAGACCGGAGCCATAATAACTACTATTGCTCAATAGTTTCGCCAAAAATTTTCTCTACTTGTAATTTTCCATCACAGGTAGGACATTTTGTTGTCTCATAGAATAGATAATCTCCTTCTTTGAATTTTCTTTTAATCTCTTTGTTACACTTGAAACATTTTTCAACTGTAAAGGGAATGAGTGGTTTTTCTTCTTTTGAAAGCATTATTGAGACACCCCTAATGTATTTCCAACACCTATTACGAGAACATTTTGACCTTCTTTGGTGTTATCCTTGATCATTTCATAAATTTGTGAACGTACATCGTCTGCTTTGTCTGCAATATTTTTTGTCATCAGAGTTATTGCTTCTTTAACAGATTCTTTAATGATGATTGCAAAAACAGGAATTTTATGTTTTGTAGCAATTTCTTCAATTTGAAAACGTTCTGTACCAATACCACCAATTGCAGCACCAAATCCTTGTGCAACTGTTGCAGATTCTTCGCCTTCCATTTTTAGTGCAGCATCAATCATGATGATTGTATCTAGTTTTTGTTTTGAAATGATTTCTTCAACTGCATCACCGGGTCTTCCAACAGTTGCAGATGGTCCTTCAGCTTTAA
>DRGT01000078.1 GCA_011055585.1 Candidatus Nitrosopumilus sp.
AATCTTAGAAAAGAAGAACATTCCATACTTTCTTGATACTGCGCAAACAATTGGCTGTATTGGAGATTTTGATGTAAATTCAACAAAATGTAATTTTATGTCCTTTAATGGCTCTAAATGGCTTTGTGGGCCAATGGGAACTGGACTATTCTATTGTAAGAAAAGTTCCAGTGATCTTCTTGAACCAATGGGAATTGGTGGAGAATCTGCAATGATTTATGATGAAACAAAACTCGTCTTCAAAGACATGCCAGAAAGATTTCAAACTGGATTTCGGAATTATGTTGGAATGGTAGGACTAGAATCATCAGTTCAATACTTGATGCGATTTGGAATTCAAAACATTAGAAGCAAAATCATCAAACTAGCAGATCAGCTTAGAAATGAACTATCAAAAATTTCTGGTGTAACTCTGTATGGCCCAAAAGAGGCAGAAAAAAGAACAAGCATTATCTCCTTTAACCTTAAAGGACAAGAGCCACAAGCAATAGTTGAAAAACTAGAAAAACAAAAAATTGTTCTTACTGTTCGTGAAATTGAGGATAAAAAACTAGTTCGTATTTCTCCTCACTTTTTTAACACTGAGTCAGAAATTCAAACAGTAGTAGATGCTTTAAAAAAATTATAGATTTTCTTGCTCTTCTATAACCATCATTGTAAGAGTAGATTGAACCTTGTCAATTTTTCTGATTTTATGAGTAATAATTGAACGAAGTTCTTCAGTGTTATCTACAGTAATTTTCAAAATAATATCGTATACTCCATAGACACCTGCCACTTCATATTTTATTCCACTCTCACCATCAAGAATCTTCTTTACTTCATCGATAATGGCTTGGTCAGATCCTAAATCCGAATTTAGTAAAACGTATGCAGTTGGCACATTTCAAGATTTCAATGGACGATATTTAACCTTTGATTATATTTTTCAAAAACTGATTAACCACACAGCATAGATATTTTCATGGTTGCACTAGATCTAACTTTAACAATCTCAAAAAACCTACCAATGTTTCCTGGTTCCCCAAAACCCCAATTCATTTCATGGTCAACAATAAAAAAAGACGGATACAATCTAGAGTTACTTTTTTTGAGCTCTCACTCTGGAACTCATATGGATGCACCATACCATTTTATTAAAAATGGAAAAAAAATTCATGAAATTCCAGTTAGTAGACTAACAAATAATGCAATTTTAATCAAATTAAGAAAAAAAGCAAATCAAGCAATTTCAAAAAATGATATCATAAAGTTTGAAAAAAAACACGGAATAATTCCAAAAAATGCCACAATAATTTTTGCAACAGGTTGGCAAAAAAATCTACAATCAACAAATTATTTTGAAAAAAATCCCGGACTCTCAGTTTCAGCAGCAAAATATCTTACCTCAAAAAAAATTAACTTGGTTGGAATAGATTCTCCTAGCATAGATTTAGGAAATAAAAAAAAGTTTTCAGTGCACCAAATTCTTTCAAAAAATAACATTTTGATTGTAGAGAACTTAGCAAACCTTACCAAAATTCCTGGAAACTATTTCAAATTAGTCGTTCTTCCGCTAAAACTAAAAGATGCTACAGGTTCTCCAGTTAGAGCAATCGCTCTCTAGATTACAAACTGAAATCGTTGTTGCTTGTAGTTTTTTGATAAAGTACCCACAATTGGTAACTGATGCTGGCATTTTATGCATTGATTCTTTTCATCAAGATTCCATTCCTGTATATCAAACCCAAATCTCTTTACAGCAATGCTATTGCATTCAGGACAATAGGTGTGCTCAAAAGGATGGCCTGGCACATTACCAATGTATACATATTCTAGTCCTTCTTTTTTTGCAATCTCGTAATGCTTCTCAAGTGTTTTTACAGGAGTTGAATCAAACTCCATCATCTTATAGTCCGGATGAAATCTCAAAAAATGAATAGACATCTCAGGACCAAACTCATCATAAACAAACTTGCATAATTTTTTTGCATAATCCAAATTATCTCCAGCTTCAGGAACTATTAGATCTGTAATCTCAACATGAATCTTGGTTTTATCACGAATTTCTATTAGAGTATCAAAGATTGGTCTAGGATCTGGAACTCCAATATATTTTCTAGTAAATTCTGGTTCTGCACTTCCCTTAAAATCAACAGTAATACAATCCAAAAACTCTCCCATCATTTTCACAGTTTCAGGAGTATCATAACCATTTGAGACAAAAATGTTGAACAATCCTTTTTTCCTTGCAATAACACCAACGTCTCTTGCAAATTCTATGAAAATTGATGGTTGATTGTATGTGTAAGCAATTCCATCACAGTCATAGTTTAGTGCGGATTGAACAACTTCGTCAGGTGTCATATCAGTTCCCTCCACTTTACGTCTTTGACTAATATCATAGTTCTGACAATACTTACAAAGCCAATTACAACCAGTTGTAGCAATTGAAAATATTTTAGAGCCTGGCATATAATGAACGGCTGGTTTTTTTTCTATTGGGTCAATATGTCCAGCAATTACTTTGCCATAAACAAATAGATCCAACTTTCCATCTACATTTCCCCTAATTCCACAAAGTCCAATCTGTTCTTTTCCAATTTCACAATATCTCGCACAAGCAGTACAACGAACCTTATCATTAGGTAATTTTTCGTATAGAATTGCTTCTTTTCCCATCAGCAACTTGTTACATCTTTTACCCATATAAGCAACAACTTTTTTCGCAATGCTAAAAATATAGAAAAGACTGCTTTCCCTTATGAGCAAGCCTGGTAATATATGGCGAAAAGTACATGGTAAAATTACGAAAAAACCCACAAATTTTTCATGGTTAATTGAAGAAAAATTAGCAGGCTCTGGAATGCCTACAACTTTTGATGAGCTTGATTGGGTGCTAAAACAAGGCGTTAAATCAATTGTAACAATGACTGAAAACGAATTACCAGAATCTTGGACTGAAGATGTAAAGTACCTGCATGTTCCAACATCTGATCTTACTGCACCTGACATGGACAAAATTGATACTGCAGTTGATTTCATCTATGAAAGAATAAACAACAAAGAAGCCGTAATGGTTCACTGTGCTGCAGGAATGGGCAGAACAGGAACTGTACTTGCATGTTATTTGGTAAAGTATCACAAACATTCAGCAAAAGACGCAATTGACAAATTAAGAGAAAAAAGACCAGGTTCGATTCAATCAGAAACACAAGAAATTGCTATACGACTATACGAAAA
>DRGT01000079.1 GCA_011055585.1 Candidatus Nitrosopumilus sp.
GAGGCGATAGAATGGCCACTCAAATATAGATCTGTGTTTGCTTATGCTAACGCAAATCCTCCAAAGGGTATCTTTCTTTATGGGCCCCCAGGGACTGGCAAAACGTTGGTTGCAAAGGCTGTTGCGAATGAAAGTGAATCAAATTTCATCAGTATCAAAGGACCAGAACTCCTATCAAAGTGGGTAGGGGAATCAGAAAAAGGTATAAGGGAGATATTCCGAAAAGCCAGACAAGCAGCACCATGTATTGTTTTTTTTGACGAAATTGACGCGATTGCCCCCATTAGAGGAAGAGATTCTGGAGATTCGAGTGTTACTGAAAGAATGATAAGCCAGTTGTTGACAGAGCTTGACGGTTTAGAAGTTTTAAAAGATGTTGTGGTGATTGCGGCAAGCAACAGACCTGATATTGTGGATCCAGCATTGCTTAGATCTGGCAGATTTGATAGACACCTCTATGTTCCTCCCCCAGACCGTGATTCAAGGATTCAAATAATTAAAATTCATACCAAGAATATTCCCAAGGCTGAGGACGTTAATGTTGAACACTTGGCAGATATAACAGAAAATTACACGGGCGCAGACATTGCATCATTTATCTCTACTGCGGTGATGGTTGCCATTCGTCAACATGTCTTCAAATATGAAGATCCAGTTGAAGCTGAAAAACATGTAAAGGAATTGACGGTGAATATGCAGCAAATTGAGGATGCCATGAAAAAGACACGACCCCTATCAAAGCAAGAAACTGATTGGTATAAACGGATTGAAGAAAAGTTTGGTAAACCTCGTCTTTCAGAAATCGATATGAAGGCAATAACATGATGTTACTTTCATTAAATTCTGAGACCAATTAAACTTCGAAATGTTTTGATGGGAGTCATTTAACGATTTGAACTGGCATTAACGCTTTGTGTAATACGTAATTAGAAGTACTGCCAAAAAACAGTTCTTTTAATCCACTATGCCCTCTTGAGCCTATTACTATAAGATCAAATTTCTTATCTTTTGCAAACTTTGTAATTTTTGGACCTTCATCTCCATACACAATCTTATCGTAAAACAAAATTCCATTTTGAGCTGAACGCTTTTTTGCATTGGTCATGAATTTTGCAGCGTTTTTTAGAAAATATTTCTCCATATCCTTTAGTTGATAATCTATTCGAGGTGGAGGTAAAGGTACAACATACAAACCAGTTATAGTAGCTTGGCATTGTCTTGCAAGATAGATAGCTTGGTCTAAACCACGAAAAGAATTTTTAGAGCCATCAAGTGGGACTAGAATTTTTTTTATTTTTACCATGCCAGAAATTTGAATTAATTATTTTTAAAAATAGAAGATAATTATCAATGATGAATTTCAGCGTTGAAAAGCCGCCAAATCTTTAAGTGATCATCTGCAAATCTTAGTTGAATATCAAGAAAGATAATTGACTCATTATGAGATAGGACGACGAGGATTTTTTTACACGGAATCATGTACCTCATCTAGTATTGTGAGGCTCACGGAGTTCCATTTGCTGTTATCAACCAATAACATGGGGAGGCGATTACAGCATCCTCGTCAAGAATCTTGACGTGAAAAGGATACTTAAGATGGGTTTATGATTCTCAAGTTTGAAAATCTGTTTGGTTAACAGTTCGTATCAAAAGTTGATAAAAAAGGGAGTGGATGTTAGATGTGATTTGTTGTTTTATTTTATGATTAGTACTGGAACTTTCGATTGATGCGTGACGTGGTGTGAAACACTGCCAATAAATGCTTCCTTCACTGTACTAATTCCTCTAGCACCAATTGTTATAAGATCAAAATTATTGTCCTCAGCAAACTTTACAATGTCATTTCCTGCACTTCCATGGATAATTTTTTCCTGAAATTTTACGTCATTTTCTGAAGAACGTTTTTTTGCTTCTTTCATTATTTTGGCTGCTTCTTTTTGTCCTATTGGGCTATGGGGAGGTTGATTTTCGAACATCGGAGGAATTTTCGGAATGACATTGATACCAGTAATCACTGCATCATTTTTTTGTGCTTGATATATTGCTGCATCCAATCCCCTAAGGGAATTTTTTGAGCCATCAAGTGGGACTAGAATTTTTTTGATTTGTTGTGTCATTGAATTATCCTGCTTTTTACTTTTCTAAATAACCCTTCATACAATTTTCAACATTGATTATCACTGAAGAAAATGAAATCATGTATATAATAATCTGAATTCAGCACGTATCTTATGTTAAACCAAAACGTTTGGATTGTAATAGCAGTTGGTGTGTTTGTTGCAGGAATCGGTATCGGTTATGGAATCTTTTCAAGTTCACAGGTAATGCCATCTACAATGATGGGGGGTTCAATGAATTCCTTAATGAATAATCCTCAAGCAATGCAACAAATGATGCGAATCCTAGATTTTGTAAAATTTGATGTGAATAATTAACAGTTGTTAAAAAATGTTAATAAATAATTTGAATAGAAAACATTCTGCGTTATTTTTTACAAAAAGTGGGCCATTGTCCTGTAAATTTCTGTATTGTTTCCACATATGCCTTGAATAGTTCTACTCCAATAGTCCAAGATTTTTCCCACATTTCATTAAAATAATTATAAGATCCAGTATCAGATGTGTTTGACGTTTCTTGCATAGTTTGGTTCAAAGGCATCATTGGTATTTGTCCAATCTGATTCCATGTTTTTGTCCATTCATCTGTCATTCCCTTTAGTTCTGGATTTGGAAAAAGCCCGATTTGCCAAATTTTTGCATACATAATAAAAGGAGCATTAGCTGCTTGTTGCCAAGCTTGGTATGGCCGCATCCACATATCTATCGTTGTAGGTATTACTGCCAAATTCTATCAAACCTTGCAACTTTTTTCTGAAACTTTACAATTTTCAGACATTATCAAAACATCGATCAATGCTTTGTATAATTGTTTTTGAAACACTAAAATCAAGGGCCTCATCTATAATGTAGTGAGATCAAATTATGAGTACAACTACACAGAAACCAAAAATCCAGTCAATTCCCCAGAAACCAAAAATACAGTCAATACCACAAAAACCAGAATCTCAAAGTGCCAAAGAAACAAGTGATATCTATTCTGTCTGTCAACAAAGCATTGACAAATACTTTAAAGAGGCAAAATCAAATGCTGCCATTTACCTGCAAGCAGTATCGGATCTTCAACAAGAAATAGTTGAATCAAGGAAGAATAATGTCGAGTCTGCAATTTCACTTCAAAAAACTATGGCAGATAAGTTGGGAACTAACACCAAACTCCCTGATGAATCACTCGACATTATAACAAATTTTGCGGAACAAACTACCAAGGCTTGGAACTTGCAAAACCAACTTACGCGCACGTCTCTTGAAACGCTTTCTAAGAACATTCAAGCATTCAATGATAGCTCACAAACATTTGCTGAGATGAATAGCAAACTAATAGACTTTTGGGCATCGATAATTAAGCAAAAAAGCCGAGAATGATGGTGTTGTGATATGGTCATAAGGTATATCGCTATTGGTAAATTTTGACCAATTAACAGTTCATATCAAATGTAAATAAAAAAAGGGAGATTATTTGTAGAAATCTTCCCATGTGGAGGTTTTTTTCTCACTTGGTTCTGTTGTGGGTTCAGTCGTACTTGTTGTTTCAGTTGTGCTTGGTTCGTCTATTTGATGGAAGGGATGAATTCCGCTGCACTCAAATACAAAGTGTTCAACATGTGGAAATTTTGCTTGCCCATTCCATACTTTGAGATTGACATCAATTGATGTTTTTACGTAATAGTCCAATATGTCACAGTCTGTGTACAAGAAATGGACATCAGTTAAACTTCCATCAGAAAGATAAACTGCAACATCAAAGTCTTTTGCAATCTGTTTGTTACCTGGTTGATGATGATGTACATGTGCCTCTCTATACAATAATGGATGACCTCCGTCTACTATCCCCTCTAGTTCAAATTTTGGGATGTCTGAAATTCCATATCCGTCTAATTGGCGATATACTTTGAATGTGTTTACTTCTTCTTCTCCTTCAAAAAACTGAAAGACAACTCGCAAGGATACATCGTTCACACTATCTTCAATGGACTGGGCTAATGTTGTTGTTTGTTGTAGGGTAGTTGTCAAAAGTATTGTTACTATAATAGCTAGCAACCCAACTATGACAACATTATTTGATTTAGTCATTGAATGTGGAAATCATCATTCTATAATTAAACCCTGATCTAAGCCAAAATTCCAATTTCTTCTATTGGGCAGATTGTTTCCAAGATGTTATCATCATTGATAATATTTAGTTTATATAAAAGAGGGATTTGAAAAATATCAGTATGGTAAACCAAAACGTTTGGATTGTAATAGCAGTTGGTGTTTTTGTTGCAGGAATCGGTATCGGTTATGGAATCTTTTCAAGTTCACAGGTAATGCCATCTACAATGATGGGGGGTTCAATGAATTCCTTAATGAATAATCCTCAAGCAATGCAACAAATGATGCAGGATCCTGATTTTAGAAATGAATGGGCCAATTTGATGATTCAGGAAACTGAACACATGAATCAAATGATGCAGGATCCTGATTTTAGAAATGAAGCGATGGAATTTATGATCCAAGACACTGATCACATGGATCAATGGATGCTAGAAGATCCTCAACATATTTCCGTGATGATTGAGGAAATGAAAAAAAATCATGATTTTATGATGGGCATGGCATTGCCCATGATTCAAGATCCTGGACTTAGGTTACAAGTAATAGGTCACATGACTGAAAGTCCTGAAGCTATGGCTCAGATGCAACAGATGATGGGTGGTGGAATGATGGAACAAGGAATGATGAGTTCAGAAACTATGAAGGAGATGCTGGAAGATCCTGAAACTAGAAATAAAATGATTGGACTAATGTCAACACACATCACAGAAATGCAAGAATTATTATCATCCGAATTAAGTGATGAAGAATTTGATACTAAAATGATTGAATTGACGGAAAAACACCAACAGTCAATGAGTGAATTAATGCATGATGAGTCATTGGGTCATGATGAATCTATGGATAATGATGAACATCCTTAGTACTCCTCTTTGTTTTCAATCCTCTTAAATATTGGATTTTTAAAATTCATTTGTAAGGCTAACATATAGGCGTGCCAACGATCAGGGGCCTTTACTATCATACTCTCATTAATCAACCAATATTGGGCCATGCATCTTATTGATCATGAAAACACATAAACTGAAAATACAATTATCAGGCATGATTCCTAATATTGAAAATCATTATAACAAATTGCCATAAGCTTGTTGTCATGTAGGGTTTGAAGTCTTTTGTATATAGTACTGATTGGGATGTGGTACTCTTGAGAAATCTCTATAGCAGACTTTGGTTTGTGTAATGTTCCATCTAAAATGGTTCTGGAATACTGGTCTGATAGAATTTCAAAAAGAGCAAACTTTCTTTCTTCGTCATTAATTCTTCTTGTAGTTTGTAACACTTACATTAATTGACCTATACGGATTTTTGATATAACCAGTAAGACCGCATTGCAAACAAGTGCAAGACAAATGAAGACAGATTTTGTTCTGAAGTACGATTTTCGTTTTTGATAATCAGCAATGACAATCTTCTATTGCTTTCTAATATCTCTATAACCATCTAATGTCTATGCTAAGATCCGAACAGGTTTGCTTCAGCTGCCCCCAATGTTTTGAGCGAGCCTTGACTGGAATCAAATATACGACCCCATTGAACATCATAAAAGAGCGAAAATGGTTTAATTGTAGAGTATGTAATTTTTTAATTGAGGCCAATGAGTTCAAAGAACTACTTTTTTGCGAATGAAATTAATTAGTTCATACAAACTGTCGACAAAATTACCGAACTGTTGATAGTTTGTATCATATGTTGATTTTCAAAAACGAAAATTGTTATTTTGATATATAAACGGTTAATACAGATTGTAAAACATCACTATGAATTGAAATGTTGCTAACAAATAAGAAAATAGTAATTGTGAGTATAATTGGAGCAATCGTAGCTCTAGTTGTTATGATTGCCTTTGTAGGTCAAGGAAATGTAAGACATGTTACAATTTTCTGGCAAGAGAAGGTAGAACAGACAGTAGTTTTTGAAGACATAGATGGAAAAGTACAGTTAAGAGGAATTTTAGGAGTTGCTGGAGAACCAAATCCCACCTTAATTTCAAGAACTAATTTTGCATATCTTTTAACTGTAGTAAACAATGGAGACAAACATCATAGACTGTATATTGAGGGTCTAAATGTTCGAACTGATTTACTTGCACCCGGAGAACAGGAAACTCTTACAATTTTACCAACTGTGGAAGGAACTTACAATTATTATGATGAAAGAGAACGATTGAAATTATTAGGTCAGCTAAAAATTGTTTCTGTTGTCCCCAGCGATGAATTTGAAGGAATTTTCAAAGATTTGATCTAAAAAATAATCATTAATTCTATATTCAAAAGGGAAAATTTTGGATTAATTTGAATCCGACAAGACCAAGACCGTTTATAGGATATGTTAGTCAAAAATTAAATCATCAAAATTTTAGAAACATTGAAGATGTTTTTAATGAATATCTAAAAACCAAATACTGTATAGAGCGCAACTAGTCCGACTATTCCTATAAGGACAAGTCCTATTACCTTACTGGTATCTTCCATAATTTCTATCTTGAATTATTATTAATTAACAAATTATACGATTCTCAAGTTTGAAAATCTGGTTGGTTAACAGTTCGTATCAAATGTCATTGTTTGTGTGACTCGCAAATTTCTCTTTTGACTTGTATGTATTAGAGCGATTAAGATGTACTCTTGCCATTACTGGGGACATTATTGTAGTAATCAAACCGATCGCAACTATAATGCCAAATAATGTAAAATCAATTATACCAAGCTCCAATCCAATTGCTGCTATTACAAGTTCAATCATGCCTCGGTTATTTACAAGATGCCCAATCGTCATGCTCTCATTATTCGAGAAACCTCCTATTTTTGCACCAATAAAGCCGCCAGAAATCTTTCCCACTACTGCTGTTGCAAGTAATATCAAAAAGAATGGCAATTTGTCAAAGATTGATTGAACATGGAACTGCATTCCTATGAATGCAAAAAATATGGGAGACAGTAGACCAAAAGTTATTGTAGTAAATACATTGTTTACTTTTTCATAATTCTTTTTCCCTATCATTTCTTTGTAAATTATTAATCCTGCAAAGAAAGAACCTATGGCAAAATGTAAACCAACATTCTCCGCTATCAAAGAGATTCCAAATGCAGAAATTAACAATATCCCAAATCCAATCTCTCTGGATTTCAGCTTATTCGATAGTGACGAAATTTTGATTGGTAACCAACGCATCCGTTTTTTTAATATAATATCAAGCAAGAAAATCCCACCGATGAATGCTACAATCTTAAACGTAGAAAAACCAATGTCAACGTAATTAATTTCCTCCATGCCATTTACAGATAATTGTATTATTAGCGCAAGCACCACCAAAGATAGAACGTCATCAATGATACCTGCGGTTATAACGGTAGTTCCCATCTTGCTTTTGAGTAAACCAAATTCCATGAGAACAGCAGCACTTACTGGTATTGCTGTTATAGCCAAGGCCAATCCAACGAATAATGATGTTAGTATTGGTAGACCAAAAAAATATGCAACTTCGGCTCCCGCTCCAAATGGAATCACAAATGCTAAAACTGAAAGAATTACAGAATGTTTACCAGCCTTTAGAATTTCTTCTGGACGCAGATGCAGACCAGCAAGAAACATCAGAAAAAATATCGCAACGTCGGTGATCACCTTAAAGGATTCGGAAGGCTGAACAATGTTGAGAAGAGAGGGACCTATTACTACGCCTGCTAATAGATATCCCACAAGTGCGGGTAGCTTTATTCTCTTGAATACTTCACCTAGTATCAACGCAGATACTAGCAAAATTATAATATTGAAAAAGAATGATTCAGACATGATTGTTTTCCTGTTTTTATGTACCTTGCAAAATTAATTAAAAGAACTCCAGAATGTCACTTTTGAGAATCATTTCTGAAAATCATCAATGACTTAAATTAACACAAATTATCTCAATTACTCATGCTTTTCAAAAACATACTAGTTCCATACGATGGTTCAAGCCATTCTAAACATGCATTCAAAGTAGCTTTGGATATGGCAAAAAAATACAATTCCAAGCTTTCAATGGTTACTGTCTTGGATACTTCTTCTGGACATTGGGGTCATTCCACCCTTTGGGATAAAGCATTGGGTGGGGCTAGAACTCTTGTAACTAAAGAGTTTGAATCGTTTAAATCTGCTGCAGAAAAATACAAAGTTTCATTTATTTCTGAAATTATAGAAAGTCATTCTGTAACAAAAACAATAGTATCTTATTCCAAATCCAAGAAAATTGATCTAATAGTAATGGGTGCTCATGGAATAACAGGTTGGGATAAATTAATTCTAGGTAGCGTTACAGATAGTCTTGTTCATCGAGTTAGGTGTCCAGTTCTTATTCTACGATAATTCCATCTTAGTAAATTGCTAGAAAAATTGAAAATTAATTCAATTCTGTCAAGTTGTAGGGAGGTAATTCTTCCTGTCAAATATCGGCTCATTGATTAAATTCTACACTATAATCAATCTTAGATCCGCATTCTTTACATGATGTCTTTTCAGTAAAATCCTCTGGCGTTTCACCATCAGGAAGATCATAAAGAAGAATATGATTGTCTTTCCCTCTACATACGAAATATGCTTGTTCAGCCATTAAGGAATTTTCCTTTTGTTTGATTTTAAAGAAGTGGTCATTATAATTTTAAAAAAATAAAGTGATTATTTCACTACCAGTACTGGAATTGTTGATTTGTGCATAACATAATTTGAAACACTGCCAAGAAAAATTTCTTTTATTCCACTTAAACCTCTTGCACCAATTATTACCATGTCATAATTTTCTGAATTAGCATATTTCACAATTGCTTGGTCAGGGTATCCAAATCTGATTTTTTTTTCAAACAAGATGCCATTTTTTGCTGAAAGTTCTTTAGCAAATTCCATGATATTATCGGCCTCCAAAAGAGCTGGTTTTTCAGGATAACTTAGTTTTCGATATTCTTTTTTTGGATATCGAGGTAAAACGTGGATTCCTATTAATTTTGTGTCAGATTGTCTAGCTAGATAGATCGCCATTTTAAGACCTCTTAGGGAATTTTTTGAACCATCTAAAGCAACAAGTATTTTTTTAATTTTGTTTTTACTCAACATTTCAAGTAATTATTTTCTAAATAAAAACAAGTAACCAAATATCCAAAATTGATTTTGTGTCAGTTTTATTATATTGCTAATTGAAATGTTATAATTTAGAGATTATTTTAGGTTTGAACCCAGGTATTGTGGCAATCACAAGCACATCCTTTATCACATTTGATCCTAATACAATCTTCACATTTTTTATTAATATACTTCATTCTAGGAGGAAGACAACTCCACAGATTGGACAACGGCCTCTTTATAACCTATAATCATATTTTCTGAAGCTAGAAACTTGTAGATTATTCCATGAATTTTTTCCATACATATGTATCCAGAACGTCATAAACCAATCGGAAGAAGATGCAAAGAAGAGAACAGTGGGGATCAAATGTTGGTTTTATTCTAGCATCAATTGGTTCGGCAGTTGGATTAGGAAACATTTGGCGTTTTCCCTACATTGTGGGAGAAAATGGCGGTGGAGCATTTCTTATTCCTTATGTAATAATCACTATTGGGTTTGGGCTAACATTTATGGTTCTTGAATTTGCAGTAGGACGATATTACCAAACTTCAATACTTAGCTGTCTTTGTAATATTAGTAAAAAATTCAAGATACCAGGAATTGTTATTGTTTGCATTTCCTTTGCAATCTTGAGTTATTATCTGGTAGTTCTTGGTTGGATCTTGAGCTTCACGGTCATTATGATTACTGGTGCAAACATGGACTTTGATGCTTTCACAAATTCCTGGTTACCTCTAGTATCTTTTGTTGTTGTACTTGGATTCAGTTATGGTATAATCCGAAAAGGGATCAAGAGAGGAATTGAAAAATTAAACAAGATAGGAGTTGTGCTCTTAATTTTACTGTTAATTCCTTTAGCAGTGTTTGGAATGCTTCTTCCCAATGCAGAGGATGGATTGGCGTATTATCTAACACCTGACTTTTCAAAACTTATAGAACCATCAATTTGGTCAACAGCTTTTGGGCAGGTCTTTTTTTCTTTGTCAATAGGAGTTGGAATTCTTGTAACTTATGGTAGTTATCTTAGAGGGAAAAATTCTCTTCTAAAATCGTCGGCAATTATAGTCGTAGCTAATGGTATGGTTTCCTTTGTTGGAGGTTTAATGATATTTTCAATCATATTTTCATTTGGTATGGATCCAGCAGCTGGGCCTTCACTTGTTTTCCAAGTATTACCATCCGTCTTTTCGGTAATGGAGTTTGGCACAATTATTGGGATTGCATTTTTTGTCCTGCTTTTAATTGCTGGACTAACATCTGCAGTTTCTATGTTCCAGGTACCTGTATCAGTATTAGAGGATTCTGCACGATTCACAAAAAAGAAATCAGCGTCTATTATTGCAATACTTTTGTTAATTGCAGGGTCTTTTTCTGCACTAAGTTACAGTTCAGCCAAACTGGAATTATTCAATAAACCCATTTTTGATATTATGGACACATATTTTGGAACATATGGCTTGTCTATTTCTGCAATGGTGTTTATTGTTATAATAACTTGGTTTATGGATAGAAAAAAGATCATTGAACAAGTTAATCTTCACAGCAAAATAAAAATGCCCAGTTCAGTAATAACACTTGTAAAATTTATTTTCCCAACTTTAGTAATTGCATCAATTCTTTTCACTATTTTTACATAATAACGTAAATTTTTCCACTAAACAGGAACCCAACTATGACAACATTATTTGATTTAGTCATTGAATGTGGAAATCATCATTCTACAATTAAATCCTGATCTAAGCCAAAATTTCAATTTCTTCTATTGGGCATAAGAGATACAATAATTAAAAGCTGATTTTACTTGTCAAAGATGTACAAGAAAATATTATTACCACATGCAGGAACACCTGCTGGTGATAAAGCACTAGAACATGCAATTTATTTAGCCAAATTTTCTAAAGCACAAATAATCATTTTACATGTAATTGAGGAAATATATAATGTTCCTGTTGGATTAACAATGCACTATACACAAATAGAATCAATAAAAAATCAATTAAGTGAAATAAGAAGATTATCAAAGGCAATAATGAAAAAAGTGATGTTAAAACGTGTTCAAATTTGTAAAAAAAATAAAATTAAATCAGAATTGAAAATCAAAGTTGGCGATCCCACAGATGAAATAATAAAAATCGTAAGAAATCAGAGAATAGATTTGATTGTGATGGCTAAAAGGAGAAAACTGCCAGGAATTAAGATATTCTTGAGCTTTGGAAGTGTTTCAAGAAAAATTGTTGAACATACTTCCTGTCCAGTTTTAATGGTAGATATAGAGAAAAAATAATCAAAACTTATGGTTCAAGAGAATATTATTTTTGCTATAATTTCGGTTTTCATATCAATTGGTCTTATTCTTATAGCAAAATTTGTAATCCAATCAAAATTACCTGATCTGAAGGGCTCTTCAAAGCTTTTGGGAATCATCTCTTTGGTAATAATAACTCTAGAAGCTGGCTATATTGGAATAGACCTTGGGTGGTTTGACGTTGCAACAGAAGTAATTGCCTCAATTGGAGTAGGCTTTTTTCTGGTAACCTTTGCAATACAAAATCATCTCAAAAACATTGTATCAGGCATAGGACTTTATCTGAATAAGAATATCATTGTAGGTGACTTTATTGAAATTGATGGAATAGTGGCTAAAATTATTGAGTTTCATTTGATAAAAACAGTTGCAAAAACAAGTGATGGGAAGATTGTTTATATTCCAAATCTGAAATTTAGTGAATCTGTCATATTAATTTCTAAAGGTTAACTTTTTGTTTTAGAGCAAAACGAGTAAAAATCACTCCAATAATAGTAGCAAACCACAGGGTGGTTAGCCTTGTGAATATAACAAGCGAGGATGCAATTGAAAGATCTAATCCTTGTTTTACCAATAAGTAATCAGCAATTCCTTCTGTAACCCCAATTCCTCCTGGCATTAAAGATAAGATTCCATAACCAAGGGAAGTGAAATAGATCTGAGATGTCAAAAGATATCCCAAATCTACATTGAAAGCGAGAAATCCTATGTAAACTGCCAATGAATCTAAACTCCATGCTGTGATACTTATCAACCACCCTTTAGTCATGGCCTTGGGCCGTGTTAAAATAAAAAATGATTCGTTGGGGCCAACTTCAGGTAACTTTTCTGCTAAGAATTTTATTTTTAATAGTTTATTGTGTACAAAAGAAAATACATTCAATTTGGTAATCATAAGATAAACTCCCAGTAATAGAAAAGATGAGATTATTACTAGAGTTGTAGATATCCAACTAAATGATACTAGGAAGTCTGTTTTTTTATGTTGTATTAATTTTGTTTTCTGATGCCAGTAAAATTTCGGATCATTTTATTCACATTAGAATTGAACTGATTTTTTTGATATTTCTTTTTGGCATATCATCACACATCATCAAGAGTTTTCGCCAGAAGGATTTCCTTCAGATGGTCGATGAAAAAATTCCATTTAAACAGAATTTGATCATCTATCTAGCTGGTATGTCATTGATAGCCACACCAGGCGGAATCGGAACGTTCATCAAATCTAAATATCTAAAACATAAATTTGGAATACCAAATAACAAATCCATTTCAGTTATTTTTCTAGAACGCTATCATGATTTACTTGCAGCAACAACTATTATTCTTTTTAGCTTCCTAGTATAATCCAAATAATGTTTCCTTTTATCAGATGTAAACCCTTCATTTCTAACACCAAAAATAAATAATCTAGCTAAAAAAAGGCATACTTACAAAAATGGTAAATATAGAAATCAATGCTATTGCCATTACATTAAGTACCATTCCATTTTTTACCATTTCCTTAATGGAAATCTGTGCCTTTTCATAGATCAGTGCGTTTGGGGGAGTGCCCATCGGTAACAAAAATGCAAACGAAGTTGCTACAGTTATGGCAAAAAGGATTGGCAGTGATGGCCACTGATTTAAGATCGCCATTGTACCAACAATCGGGATGAATATTGCAGCTGTTGCGGTATTCGATTTTACATTGGTTAATAACATAATCATTGATACCAACAACACTACAACCAATTCAAATGGATATTTTGCCACAAAGGAAAAAGAGGATGCAATCCAATTAGCTAATCCTGAATCAACAAAGGCCAATGCTAAAGCAAACCCCCCTCCTAGCAAAAACAATAACCCATAGGGAAGTTTTTCAATTCCAGCCCAATCCATCAAACTTTCTGATCTAGTTTTTGGTAAAACAAAAAGGGAAATTCCTCCAAGTATAGCTATAACAGAATTGGTGACGAATGAATCTTGAGGTAGCCAGAGTGGTCCTGTAAACATCAAAGCCAAAACGCCAAGAAGAACAGCCAAAACGGTTTTCTGTTCGCTGGTCATTTTAGGTAGTTTTGATTTTTCTAACATCAAAGCCTGTTTTATCTTACTATCAGTTTCAGCAGTACTTTTTCCAACCTTACTACTCATATACAGTCCACAAAGTAATAACATACTAACTGAAAGTGGAACTCCTAACACAGACCATTCAGCAAAAGTTACCGTATGTTGAAAGATTTCCTTTAATGTTGCAGCATAAAGCAAGTTGGGGGGAGCTCCTATCAGAGTGCTTACGCTTCCAATTGATGAAGAATAAGCAATGGATAGCATGAAAATCGTCTTAAATTTTTTTGATGTTACAAAGTTTGATTGAGAAAGTGACGTTAGGATAACCGATGCTACTGGTAACAGTATCAAAACAACCGTTGTACTCATCACAACAGTTGATAGCAGAGCAGTAGTAATCATAAATCCCCAAAGGATTCGCTTTGGTGAATATCCGAAAATAGAGATTAATTTAAAAGCAATTATACGATGAAGTCCAGATTTTTCAATAGCTAAAGCAATCATAAACATTCCAAGTAAAAGAACTATGATTGGATGCATGTATTCTGCTGCAACATTTTTTATTGGAAGTACCCCCATCAAAGGAATTAATCCCATTGGAAGCAATGCGGTAGCATAAACTGGAATTGCTTCTGTAATCCACCACACTATCATCCAAACTGAAATGGCAAAAACTGCCTTAGCAGGTTCTGACATTCCAGAGGGTGTTGGCATAGTTACAATTATTAAAAACAGAAGAGGTCCAAGCACCATTCCTACTTTTCTAAGATTGAAAATCAAATGTAATCCACCTATGATCAGATGTGTTTGTTTGATATAGAGTTAAAAATAATCAAAACTTATGGGTATATCAACACCAAGGACAGTTCATCATACCACCAAAGAATCCAAAATCTATCACCATGAAAAATGGTAGGCCTGCAACAAAGGGCACCTGTCCTACCTGTGCGACAAAAATGTTCAGAATAGGAAAAGGCTAATCTAAGAATTAAGAATTTTCAGGATTAACAGTTCGTATCAAATGTAAATTAAAAAAAAAGAGAAAAAGATCAGCGTCGTCTTCTCGCTGTTCTTCTTCTGCGAGAAGCTTTTCTTGTTGTTCTTCTCCTCGTAGTTTTTCTTCTAGATCTTTTACCAGCTGAACGCTTTCTCTTTCTGGCGGCGGCTTTTTTTGCTTTCTCAGCTGCGTTTCGTTTTCTAGTACGAGCAGCTTTTCGAGCAGCAGCACTGCGTTGAGCTTTTGTTTTCTTAGCCATTGAAATTATGAGGGTAAACTAGCTTTTCTATGGTAAACATTAACAAAATTTCACTAAAAATTACGTTTAACAGTTCGTATCTATTGCAAGTATCTTTTCAACTTCCGTTCTATGTTTAGGGCAGTACAATCCAGATTCCCTACAATCCTTACAACTAAGATACTTGTAATAGTCTATCAACGCAAGCCTCCAAATTTTTACCATTTAAAATACTTTCTACAAATTCATACCAATTCGTATCAAATGTTAATTAGTTGTCCATCAAAGGTATTCAAATTAATTGTAAATTCACACACTGATTCGAAGCTTTACCTTCCACTCTTGCTAAGGACCCATCGTTTCAAGACCTCTTTTGAATAGTCAATTCCGTGTTCCTCTAAAACATGTTTTCTAAATTCGCTAATGACCTTAGAATCGTCTCCCTTTACCTCAAAGTCACACTCATAACCATAATCTGCACAAACAAGACTAGACATTATAATATATTAATCCCGAAGTCATTAAAGCACTAATAACGATTATCAACTCTGATTTTACAGAATTACTAAACTGTTGTAGACAGAATGCATAATGTGTTAACAATTCGTATCAAATATCAATAATGAAAATCATGTTATTAAATAAATAAACACAATGACAAAATTCAGTCTATGCAAGTCAAGAGAATAATGGTTTGTCTAGATGGTTCAAAAAATTCTCTAAGAGGATTTGATGCAGCTATTTCTTTTGCGAAACAAAGTAATGCTACTCTAGTAGGAATTCACAGTGTTACTAAATTCAGTCCTTTTACTGCAGTTCATACTCCTAAAATTCCAGAAAGTGATTGGTCAAATGAAGTAAGAGGAATTATAGGAACTGTAGAGAAAAAAGCTGAGAAAAGTGGAATTAGTTTTGAACCAGTAGTTATTGCAGGTACAGCAGCAGGAACTGATCTGACAACTTTTGCAAATAACCCAAAAAACAAAATTGATCATATTGTCATTGGTTCACGAGGACTTAGTTTTCCAAAGGAAATATTTTTTGGAAGCACTTCAACTTTTATCTTACACAAAGCAAAAGCTCCAGTTACTATTGTAAAGTAACTCATACTTTGAAAATC
>DRGT01000080.1 GCA_011055585.1 Candidatus Nitrosopumilus sp.
GGATCCACAGTCCCCAATACTAGCCACTATACTACGAGGGCCACGAGAGACAAGTGAATTGTTTCTAGTATTAACTTTTGATTTTAGATCATGAGTTTGTTTGATAATTTGCCTTTAAGTTTATTATTCACTAGAATAATTTTTCAACATGAAGGGTGTTGGTTGGTGGATTGGAATGGCAATAGCTGCTGCCGTAGTGTACTATGGAACCTCTGTTCTATTACCTTTCAAGTAAACGCTGTAATATTTCTGCCTGACTGAATCAAACAGCTTAAATTTGTAGTACTGGCAAAATTTTCGACTTGAAGCGAGAATTCATTACTAAAAGACTTCATCCTGGTAAGAAACCTCTAGAGGAAATTATAGAAAAAAAGATAACAATAATTGATGGTTCAAAATTTTCTTGGGTAGATCTTCAAAATCCTGACAGGGAAGATGTTGAAAAGCTTGCAAAAAAATACAATTTCAACGAATTAAACATAGAAGACTGTATGACAAAGTTTGAGTTACCAAAATTAGACAACTATGATGACCACCTATTCTTCATATTACATTTTCCTCCATTAGCTTCAAAGCAAGTATTGCCAAAATATAGTCAACTTTCAATATTTGTGGGAACTGGTTTTCTTGTTACAATACATCAGGGGAATCTAAAACCACTTGTTGATTTGATAAGTAGTTGTTCAGAAGGAAGTGATCCTGAAAGAAAACAACGATTAATGGAAAGATCTACCGGGGTATTACTTCATGAGATAATTGATCTTCTGGTGGATGATTTAATGCATACAATGCGAAAAATAATTGCAAATCTTGATGACATAGAAGACGGAGTTTTTGATGAAACTAAATCAGCAGCAAGAGGAATCTCTATTCTACGTAGAGAAATTAACTTGATTAGGAGGATAGTTAATCCCTTGAAGAGAATAGTATTGGAAATTAACAAAAATGTAGAAAAATTTTCGAAAAAAGAAGAAGAGCAACTCACTTTGTATTTTGATGACGTAATTGACCACATTGACAAAGTGTTAGATTCTCTTGAAGAGTCACGAGAGACTATGGATATTTACAAAGATACTGATTTCATGTTAAGTACAGAAAAAACAAACAAAGTTTTAGCACTTTTAACGATCATATTTACACTTGCAATACCAGCAACCGTCATTGGTACATTTTATGGAATGAATGTTGATTTACCTGGTGGGTTAGATGATGCTGGAATGGCTTTAGGACCATACACTAGTTTTATTCTTGTAATACTGGCATCTGCAGTACCTGCTGGTTTGATGTTCATGTATTTCAGAAAATTAGGATGGATTAGTTAGATCACTCATACAACTGAATAATTTAAGTAAAACAAAAAAACACTACTTCTATGAGCTGCTCTGGTGAAATAGTTCAAGAGGAAGATGAACTAATTCAAATCAAACCACGTGTTTTACAACAACTCAAGAAGGCAAAATATGGGGTTGCTGATCATTCAACTGTTCAGCTTTGCCACTGGACAAAAAAATCCTTCAAAAATGATGGTGATTGTTATAAACACAAGTTTTATGGTATTTCTACTCATAGATGTATGGAGTTTTCTCCTGCAGGAATGCATTGTGAAAATAGATGTGTTTACTGTTGGAGACCTATGGAATTTTATGATTCAATGAAAATGGAACCTGAAAAGGTTGCTGAACCTGAACAAGTTGTAAAAAAGCTTATGGAAGAAAGAAGAAAATTGATCATGGGACATTATGGTGATTCTAGAAGTGATAAAAATAAACTGGATGAATCATTGCTGCCAAGTCATTATTCAATTTCACTTTCTGGCGAACCAACAATGTACCCAAAATTACCAGAGCTAATAAAATATCTAAAATCATTAAAGGAAACAAAATCTATTTTCCTTGTAACTAATGGGCAAGAACCTGATATGATAAAACGGTTGGCAGACGAGGATGCGTTACCTACTCAATTGTATCTTTCAACAAACGCAGCAGATTATGAATCATTTAGGAAAATAAACAGACCACGTTATGAAGATTCTTGGGAAAGATGGAATTCGTCACTTGAAATGTTGAAGGAACTAGACACAAGAACTGTTCTCAGAATTACTTTGATTAGAGATTATAATACCACTGATGAGATGATCCCAGCTTTTGCTTCTATGATTAGAAATGCTAGTCCTCATTTTATTGAAATCAAATCTTACATGCACATTGGTCGTTCTACAAACAGACTTGAAAGAGAAAATATGCTGGAATTAGATGAAGTAATGCATTTTTCATCAGAATTAGTAAGACAGAGTAAGATATTTTCAGTAATGGATGAGAGCCAAATCTCGAGAATTGTTGTTTTACAAAACCAAGAAAGATTCACCGATAGATGGATTTCTTCTTATTTAGATACCAATTAGCAAATTTCTTTAATGCTTGATATCTATGTGATAATTTGTTTTTGTCAGAAAGTTCTGCATATGTTTTTGATTTTCCAGATGGAGTAAAGATTGGATCATAACCCCAACCTTTACCTCTAATATTTTTTGCAATTTTACCCTTCACATTGGCTTCAAAAAGTTTAGGTTTTTTCTTTTTATCACAAAATCCAATAACTGATTGAAACTTGGCGTTTCTATTTGTTTTTACTAGTTTCAAAATTCCATTATTTCCAATTGTTTTAAATACATATGATGAAAATGGTCCTGGAAATCCACCTAGAGCATTTATGAATAAACCATCATCTTCGATAATAACAGGTTTTTTACATTTCAAAAATGCATTAATTGCTTTTTGATTAGCTATTTCTTTTATGGAATCTGCTTGGATTTCTGTCAAGTTACACTTGTAAAAACCAACCTTGATACCAAATTTTCCTAAAATTTTCTTTACTTCCTGATACTTGTTTTTATTAGAAGATGCAAAAAGGACATCAAACAACTGTTGCATATCTACCTCTACTTTCAATAATTGAAACTAGGTTTGAAACTTTATTGAATTTACTAGCTCCAACGATAGTCCTGTAACCATCAAGAAAATTTGCCCAAGCTTTTTTCATTTCTGAGGCATGAGCACTATTCAGAATTTCTTTAAACAATCTAAGATCAACTGCGTGATCTTCTGGTTTTTTAGTTCTTATGGCAAGACCAAAATCTATTACAAAAATTTTATTGTTTGATAGAATAAAATTGGATGTAGTAAGATCACCATGCATTATTCCATTTTTATGCATAGTTCCAACAATCTTGCCAATTTTTTTACAGTTCAAAATTAGTTTAGATTTAGGTAACTCATGAATTAAAGTGCCAGAAATATATTGCATTAAAATAATGCATTTTTTCGTATCAACAAAGAAAACTAATGGAGAGGAAATTCCAAATGATTTAACTTCAGATATAATTTCTGATTCTCGAATAGTTCGTTGTTTTCTGATTCTATTATCTAGTTCTGAATTACGGTAATTTTTTTGCTTTCTCTCTTTAAGAATGGCTTTTTGATCATTCCATTTAGTAAGGAAGAGATCTCCTTCAGCTCCTTTTTTAATCAATTTCATTATATTGCTAATCAAATTGTTATAATTTAGAGGTTTTTTTGCCTAGAGACTACGTTGTTCTTCTAATTTTTTTAATAGTTTTTCCAAAGTCTCAGTATTTTGTTTTTGTTGTTTTTCTAATTCTTCAATTTTTTTCATTATCTTTTTTTCAGATTCTGTAGCTTCATGTTCTACTGAACGTTCAATTCTTTTTTTGTAAAATCTAGTGGCCAACAGACTCAGAAACACACCAGCAATTACAATTCCTGAAAACATGTAAAAAATTGCAAAAATTCTTCCCGAATCTGTAACTGGAACCATATCACCATATCCAACTGTAGAAATGGTTACAGTACTCCACCAAAAAGCATCAAGCATTGTTTTAATTTCTGAATGTTCGTTTGGCGATTCTATTGAAAAAATTACAAAGGCACCAAATGGGACTAATAGAACGGCTGCAATTAGTAATGCTGCATATGCTTTGTTAATCATTATGCTTACGCAACAATTGTCCTATAATCTGAATTTTAATATTTTCCATTAATCAGCATTAATTGTGTATCCATCACAATAAAAGGTGAATCTCTCTCTAATTTCTTCTTGTAATTGATTTGTTATTTGATAAAGAAACGTAAATTGTTGTGAGTACCAATTAAAATCAATTGCTGTGCAGCTGCGATATTGCAAGGTTTCAAGAATTCTTCCATCACCCGTAATTACTTCAACATCAACATCGATTGGTTCAGGTTGTTTGCCTGGGTTTACATATTGAGCAAGAAAATTGTAAAAATCCTCTTTATCCTTACTTGGTAATGCTTCAATATAGAAACCAACATCATATTGCTTTGCATGGTGTAAAGGAGTGAGTGGTCCCCTGTTTTGTACAAGTCCTGCAAAAATAGGAATTTCATCATTGGTGTAGGTGTATTTTAATTCTCCACCAGATGTATGAATATTATAGGACATTGCTCGGTCATTTTCTGAAGGAAAATCCTTTGTGTAAAGAAGATCAAACTCTTCGGATTTTGTGTTTTGAAATTTTTTGTCCTTGATTGGAAGTTTGTCTAATTGATGAACTCCGTCTACCAACAGTTCATTGCCAAGGCAGCTAAAATCTGTCTTGTCACTAATTTCTGCTTGTAGTTTATCAGAAAAAGGATAATTCAAAAATGAATCGTCTAGCCGCATTTGGTAGTTTGTCACCTCGCAGTCTACATAGTTCCATCTTTGAAGTATTGTATTATCTCCTGTGATCAAATCTATGCTTACATTAAATAATTCTGGTTTTTTGACTGGGTTGACATACCTTGAAAGAAATTCGTAAAATTCTTTCTTATCATAGCTTGGTAATGATTCGAGGAAAAACTGTGGAGCACTACCAATTGGATTGCCTGAAGTGGTAATAGTGACAAAGGGAGTATCTACAGTGTCAACAGAAGGGGCAAACTTTGCAAAAGTAGTTGAGTAAATTTGATTTAGTTCTCCACTAAAGAAATGAACTACAAATTTTTTTGCACGATCATCGACGTTTGGAACAGAATTTAGACTTGATAAATCAACCTTTTCGTTTTCTGGATTTACTTCCACATTAAATCCCTGGCATGAAAATATTGTATGGTCTCGAATCTCTGGTTCAAACTTTTTGTTGAGTTGATAAACAAAGACATGGTTTTGTAGGTATGGCAAATAATCACTTATTTTACATTTTTCGTAATTTGCTGTAACAATTGTAGAACCATCACCTGCTAGACCATCTATACTGACATCAATGGGTTCAGGAGTTTTTCCAGGATTAAAGTATCTTGAAATTATTTCGTAAAGCTTTACTTTGTCTTTGCTTGGCAAAGATTCCAACAAAAAGTACGAAGAAAGTCCTTGAGATTTTAGTGAATTAAGAAAAGTAGGATCTTCTCCTGGCTCAAATCTTCCAAAAGTTTGAAAAGTTTGAATTTCATCAAGTTCGCCACCTGATATTCTTACGATAAATCCCTTAGCACGATCACTTTCTGGAACAATATTTTTTGAAAAAGGAGTGATTTGAATATTTGATGGTAATTCAGCTGGACCAAATTTTGTTGCTATACCTGCTAAAGAAGTTTGGTCAGAAGGTAATTGTTTTGAATCTTTTACTTTGATAATTCCTTTATCAATTAGAAATAGTATAGAGTTTAGGTATTCTTGTTCGGTAATTTTTCCTTCTGCCCACCACTTTGCATTGTTTTTCATCCAGTCAGGAACTTGAGAAGTTTCAGCAAATGCATTAACTGAAAAAGTGGTTAAAAAAAGTGAAATAGCTAAAAAGAAAATACATAATTTCAATTGCTTTCGTTTCATAGAATTTCTATTTTACTAATTCAACCATTGGCAATTGCCAGCTTTTATCATAATATGCTTCAGTTGGAGAATAGAATCTAAAAAATACAAAAAATCCATCGCCTTCGTTAGTCTTTACCCAATTATTTTCAAAACCTTCAGGAGCTTCTGGTCCAAAGTACACATCATAAGAGCCATCAGAATTTTGTATTAATTTATCAGAATCTAGTGATCTAATTGCAGGTAATGGTTGTACATCATTTTTGATCATAGAACGTGTTTCTGCATCATAAACAACTAAAGACCAAAAGTTTTCAGCAGGTACGTTTGCTGGTATATTCAAGTGGTACGAATTTGAACCAATTAGAAAATTTTCATCAGCATCTCTATAAGTTCCTAGATATTTTGAACCCTTTCCTACAAGTTCAAGTACCATTGCATCTGCGGTTGTAATTGCCTGATACATAAAAGAC
>DRGT01000081.1 GCA_011055585.1 Candidatus Nitrosopumilus sp.
GATAATGCTCAGCCTCTCAAAGTAAAAGATCTATGCATTGCTCATAATGGAACCATTGCTAATGTTCAAGAATTAGCTAATATGGTAGGTGGATGTTCATTCACTCCTCAAAATTCTAGTGATACTTTGGTTGTAGCTGAAAGACTGGTTTCATTGATCTCAGAACAAGGTCAGCTAGGAAAGGCACTTTCAATACTAAAAAACGAAATGATTGGTTCTTACTGCTTTACTTTTCTTTCAGATGACAATTCAGTTTATGCTGCGCGTGACCCCAAAGGATTTCGACCAATGGTTCTTGGACATAAAGCTGACAATAACTCTTACATTGTTGCATCTGAATCATCAGCACTTTCAGCAGTTGGTGCAACGTTAGAACGTGATGTAACTCCTGGGGAATTAATCAAACTAAGCAAAAATGGATTAGAGTCTGAAAGTTTTTCAGATGAACAAAAACATGCTCATTGTTCTTTTGAATTTACTTATTTTGCGCATCCTACAAGCAACATGGAGGGCTCAAACATCTATGTGGCAAGAAAAAACATTGGAAAGTTTATGGCAAAAAAATTCCCAATCAACGATGCGGACCTAGTAATTCCAGTTCCTGATTCTGCAAGACCTGCTGCATTAGGTTATGCGCAAGAGCTTGGTGTTCCTTTTGATGAGGGCTTGCTAAAAGATAGATACAGTAGAAAAGGACCACTTCGTAGTTTCATTGAACCACATCAAAGTGACAGAATAGAAATCAACAGATGGATTATTCCAATTAAAGAGATAATTGATGGAAAACATGTTGTTGTAGTTGATGATAGCTTAGTTAGAGGAACTAGTTCAAAAGCAATTATCAAGGCACTAAAACGTGCTGGCGCAAAAAAAATTAGCATGTTGATTACATATCCACCAATTCGTTTTCCTTGTTATGCTGGAATTGATTTTCCATCACAAGATGAACTAGCGACATTTGTAAATGGAAATGAATTAAGTGAAGAAGAAATTATTGAAAAAGTTCGTTCTGACATTGGAGCTGATTTTCTGGGATATAATGATGCAGAAAATCTTGCAAATGCAGTAGGAATTTCAAAAGATTCTCTGTGTTTTACCTGTTCTTCAGGAAATTATGATTCTCTTGGAATAAAGCCAGAATTTAAGACAAGAGCAGAGATGAAAGGAGAATAATCATGGAAACTGCATATGTTTTGGTAAAAAGTGAAATTGCTCATGAAATGGATGTAATGAATGAGTTATTGAAACTTGATTTGGTTAAGGAAGCCAAAGGAACCTTTGGTGTGTATGATATTTT
This sequence comes from Candidatus Nitrosopumilus sp., assembly GCA_011055585.1. The sequence continues at coordinate 1,298 of DRGT01000081.1, forward strand.
TGTAAAAATTAATGCAAACTCTGGAAAAGAAATTGAGTATGTTGTTACAAAACAAATTAGAAAAATTAAACACGTACTATCTACAACAACTCTTTCAGTAATTCCTGAACAAGATTAAAGAAGGCTGATTTTTTAAGAAAATTAGAAAATATGAGAACTTCAAAAAAGATAGGAACATTTGATGGTGCTGGATTTTGGAAAAAATCTTATGCTCATCAACGTGGAAATTTACTTAGATCTGTCCAAGTCCCTGATGATCAAATCAAAATTTTAGTAAACAAGTCATATCAAGAATTACCTGCACCATTACGATATGAAATTGAAACGAATGCTCACGAATTCAAGAAAACTTAACAGTCAGATTGTGATGTTATGATTAGTGAAAAATTACACTATTCTAATTGGCGCTATCGTTGGAGGAATAGTAGTAATGGGGGTTATCTTTGGCCTCGATATCTCTAAAGTAGCAATAGCTACACAAGATTATGATATTTTTGTCGATCCACTTCTTGATGACCAAATCCTCTTTGTTATGGGCAGAGTAACAATTCAAAATACTGGCTCTCAACCATTAACTAACGTTAGAGTAAATTTTGGTGAAGGAGACATTACAGAGCTTGGAACCCTGGATCCTGGTGAAAAAATAATTTTGTCTCCTCCATCAGATAACAAAATGGAGTTTGTACAAGTTTCTGCTGATCCAGATATTTTTGTAAGCAAAGCGTATCGTTCTCCACCAAAAATGGTTGGAATGATGGGTTCCTAGATTTTCCTAGCGCTTAAATCCTCTAAAATCAAAGATTTCTAATTGAAATCATTAGGTTCAGGTAAAGTAAAAGACATTTACGATCTAGAAGATGGGACAATACTTTTCAAGTTTAGTGATAGAGTGTCTGCTTATGATGTAAAATTCAAAGAAGATATTCCAAAAAAGGGAGAGGTTCTTTGTAAATTTGCTGAGTTTTGGTTTAATAAACTTCCAGTACAAAACCATTTTGTAAAAAGAAAATCCGATACTGAGATTATAGTAAAAAAAATGAAAATGCTGCCAATAGAATGTGTAGTTAGGGGTTATCTTTATGGTAGTTTATTTAACCGATGGGAGAATAAAGAAATCAGTCTTCCCGAAGGAAGTGATACTAAATTAGCATCGAAATTACCAGAACCAATTTTTGATCCTTCTACGAAAGCTGAGCATGATATTCCAGTAACAAAACAATTAGCGATAGAGAAAGGACTTGTTTCAGAAGAAGAATATGATTATCTTTCAAAAACTTCTATAGATATTTACAAACAGATGGTACAGCTTGCAGAAAAAGCTGGATTTATTCTTGCAGACCTTAAACTTGAATTTGGAAAATTAGACAATCAAATTGTTTTAGGTGATTCAATTGGTCCTGATGAATATCGTTTGTGGCCTAAAGAAGCGTATGAAGTAGGGAAAACTCAAGAAGCTTATGATAAACAGTTGTTGCGTGACTGGCTGACAGAACATGGATATCAAAAACAATTTGATGATGCAAGAGCACGTGGCGAAAATCCTATAGCTCCTTCTATACCAAGTGATTTAATTCAAAAAATGACTGAAAGATACATTGTAGCGTATGAAAGGCTGACTGGAAAGACTCTTTAGCTCGAATTTGTTTTTTCTGTTAATGATAATTTTCCCAAATTGCTTATCTGTATTAAAAAATGTTTCAAAGCTTTAAATTTTTGAAATTATAAAACCATTACAATTTTCATGAGAGTATGTCAAGAATTATGGTATTGCAACTATATTCATTGTAATGATCTTATAATTTTTGTAACGGAAAAAAATTGATGCTAATGGATAAAAAAATATGATATAAGGAGCTTTTAGATCATAATTCAAAGATAATGTACATGTCAACACTTGTTGAAAAAAAAATTCAAGTAAATCGTATTCTCACAATGAATCCAAATCAAGCTCGTGCTATTGAGGAACCTGTAAGGGCAAGAATCATAAAAATTCTTTACAAAAAATCACTTAGTGCCGAACAAATTACAAAAGAGCTTAGAAAAACTGGATACAAAAAAGCTTTAACCACAATCCGTCACCACCTTGTAATTCTAAAAGAAACTGGCTTGATAGAAATTGCAAAAATTGAAGAAACTCGTGGTGCCATAACTAAATTTTATAGTACATCAACAAAACTCCTGGGATTTGAAATTCCAGATGATTTTGATGCAAAATACTCAACTGTGATAAAAAACACTTCTACAAAAATGGAAAAATTGCTCAAAAGTATTGGGCCAAAAACAAAGTCAAAAACCAAAAATAAAAAGACTTCAGATCCTGAAGGCTATTCACAATATCTCTTGGTGGAGATTGTAAATCGTGCAATGACAAATGTTTTAGAAAATCCTGAATCCCACAAAACCTAATCCAATTTATGGTTCGTGTTTTTTATTCGCAAAAAACAGAACAAATTCTTCAAAAATTTGAATTGACACGTTGGCGCCAACTTATACAAGAGAAACTTGAACAAAAACATCAATATTTGTCAGATAATTGGAAAAACTGTGCAATTGGGAAGGAAAAAGCCTTAGAGAGCATTACAAAGATAGAACAATTACCTACTATTTGGCGAAACGAGGATTAAAAATGGAATCAAAAGCTGCAAATTTGTTCAAAGGTAAAAATTTAGTTTTTATCGCTACTGTAATGAAAGATGGTGCACCACAACTATCTCCTGTATGGGCTGATTATGAAGATGGTTTCATAATGGTTAACACTGCAGAGGGTAGATTAAAACACAAAAATGTTCTTAATGACCCTCGTGTAGCTGTTTCTGTCGTGTCTTATGACAATCCACTTGATATGACAACAGTTAGGGGAAAAGTTGTTGAAATAATTCCAGACTATGATTATGTACACATTAACAAATTAACTAAAAAATACATGGGAATAGAAAATTATCCATTCAAAAAAAAAGAAGAAAAAAGAATTGTTTTCAAAATAAAACCTGAAAAGATTTTTGTTCTACCTGATTTGCCAATGAATCAAGAGTAAAGACTAATTATATTTCTAAACTCGAATTTAGAAACATTATTTTTTGATACTAGTAAAACAAGTGTTACTTTATCAAATAATTAATCTAAAATCACTTAATTGAAAAAAAAGAATTTGGGGTAGCTTATCGTCGTCGACGTCTTTTAGCTCCGCCACTTCGACGTTTTTTAGCTCCGCCAGTTCGACGTCTTTTAGCTCCGCCACTTCGACGTTTTTTAGCTCCGCCACTTCGACGTTTTTTAGCTCCGCCAGTTCGACGTTTACCGCCGCTTCGCCTTTTTGCTGCACCTTTACTTGTAGATACACGTCGTCTCCTTCGTGATCTAGATTTCGTAGCAGCTTCAGCCTTTGCTTTTGCATTTCGTTTGCGTGTCCTTGCAGCTTTTTGTGCTGCAGCTTTTCGCTTAGCTTTTGAGATTGCCATTGTTTGATTCGTATTGTATTGTGTTTTATGTAGTATAAGTTACGAAATATTGTTCTATTGACACATTTTTTTGACTTAATTTTTAATTGCGATCAAATTTTTTCTAAATAATTTTAACAGTTTGTAACACAAACAATGCCAATATCTCTTGATGATTGTTCTTTTGTTGGCAAAATTCCTATTCTATACTGTTTATTTTCATCAAATGGAACATCAAATTGTGTTGTAAATGAAACAGGAACATTAGGTACTAACATGTAGGTTAACAAATCGTTTTCAGAAAAATTTCCATAAACTGGTTGCACTTTTTTATCATTCTCGTCTAGAATATAGAATTGTCCGCCAGTCATTTTAGATGTTTCTAGGCCTTCATTTTCTACAATTATACTAATCTGGAAAAATGTATTCTCTGGCTTGGTGTTTTCATCTCCGTAATGTTGACCAATGTATTCAATTGTGTATTTGATAGGACCAACTTTTACTGGTTCTCCCCCATTTACATTGATAAAATTTGGTTGAAATTCAACATAAAATGATAATGCTAATCCAATTGAAACTACAATTGCTACCACTACAATC
>DRGT01000082.1 GCA_011055585.1 Candidatus Nitrosopumilus sp.
AGTTATCTAGTGCAACAGCAATTGTAGTTTTTGATTTTTTAATTTTTTTATTTTTGAGATTTGAAATTGAACTAGTCTTGTTGCAATCATTAAAGATTCCAGTAGTTGGCTCTATTCCAAAAAATCCTGAACTCTTATTAGAATCAAGACATCTAGGATTAATTCCAGTCACTGAAAATAAATCAATGAGAAACAAAATTCATTTAATTGCAAAAAAAATTTCTGATTATATTGATATTGATAAATTAATTATGATCTGCAACAAGACTAGTTCAATTTCAAATCTCAAAAATAAAAAAATTAAAAAATCAAAAACTACAATTGCTGTTGCACTAGATAACTCTTTTAATTTTTATTATCATGATAATTTAGAAGCATTAAAACGTGAAGGGGCTAAAATCAAATATTTTAGTCCTATATCAGATCTAAAAATTTCTAATTGTGATGGAATCTACCTTGGAGGTGGTTTTCCTGAAGTCTTAGGAAATTTATTACAAAAAAACCAAAAAATGAAAAAAATGATCAAAAATTTAGCTGAAAAAGAAATCCCAATTTATGCTGAATGTGGAGGATTAATGTATCTCACAAAATCAATTGGTTATGGAAGCAAAAAATACACTATGGTAGGTTTGTTTGATGCGGAAACAAAAATGACAAAAAAAATGACATTAAACTATACTGAAGGAAAAATAAAATCGAATTGTATTATCTCACCTAAATCAAAAAATCTTAGAGGACATGAATTTCATTATTCAGAAATTAACACAATACCGCGTGATTCTAAATTTGCATACAAGCTTTCGATTGGTAATGGGATAAAAAATAAACAAGATGGTTTTATGGAATATAACACTCTAGCTTCTTATGGACACCTATACTTTGATAGCTCGGATTACGCACAAAGATTTGTTGAAAATTGCGTTAGAATGTCAAGAAGATGATTTCTAAATTAGCTTGTATAATGCATTAACTATTGCAGCTGCGGAGGGACTTCCCCCCTTTCGACCCTTGTTTGTGATGAAAGGAACGTCCATTTTTGCTAATTCTTCCTTTGATTCAGCAGCTGAAATAAAGCCCACAGGCATACCTATCACAAGAGCAGGTTTTACCGCCTTTTCTTTAACCATCTGAATAACCTCAAGTAGGGCAGTAGGTGCATTTCCAACAACTACTATTCCCCCATCAATGTCTGATGAGGCCATTCTCATTGACATTTGAGATTTTGTTTTGTTTTCTTTTTGTGCTTGTAAAACAATCTCAGAATCAGAAATCTTACAAATAATATTATTGCCAAATTCTTTAACTCGTTGTTTGTTTATCAAACCAACAACACCATTCACATCAACTACAATGCTACGGCCAGTTTTGAGTGCATTCAGTCCGTTTTCAATTGCATCATTATGAAAAATTATTAAATTATTTCTTGCAAAATCAAAATCAGCTGTTGAATGAATTACTCTTCTAACTATTGGCCACTCTTTTTCATTATAATTATGCGAGCCAATTTCATTTTCAATAACTTGCATACTTGCATCTTCAATTGATTGCCCTTTTTCAGTTAGCATTCTCAACCTCTTTTGCTCGTTCAATAATCAAATCAATCATTTTTTCATCCGTACCAATATGTTTTGTTATCAACACTTTCTTTAAACTAGTTTTTTCAAGTGTAGGATTAAGATCTTCATAGATATCGCGTTTCACATGGGCACCTTCATGAAGAAAATAAAATACTATTACTAACACCTTAGGGTTATCTTTTTCACATTTTAAAATTCCTTGAGCAATGTTTGGTTCTTCAATTTCTAAAAAACAATGGCCAACATTTCTGTATGTTTCTTTTAACCCATCTACTACATATTTTATAGAAAGTTGAGCATTAGGATCTTTACTCCCATGACCAATAATTAACACATCAACATCTTTCTTTGGTAAATTAATCTCATCAGTTTCAAGAGATGTAGTTACTCTATTATCTACTAATTCTATCATTGTTTTATGCATGGTCATTGGTTTTGTAATAACAAATTTTACATCTGTATTAGCCTGAAATTTTATTGCATCATTAACAGCAGCTTTTACTTTCTTTCCAGGATATAGAAAATATGGAACAATAGTCAAGAAATCTACCTTACTTGCAAGCGATTTTTTAATGCCTTCTTCAATATATGGGGGTACAACTTCTAAAAAACAATAATTAGAAAATTCGTAGTTTCCCTTTTCTTTCACTCTTTTACAGATTAGATCAAGTTCATTCTTTACCTCTTTCTCCCTACTACCTCTATCAATCAAAAGTAATCCTCTCTTCAATTTGGAATCCTCGCTATTGCTATAGTCAAATTTGGAGGAAATTTCTGTTTTTGCACTACTAATTGACCTCCTGAGGCTTTGATTGCAGAAGCTTCAGATACACTAGACGTTCCTTCAAATGCTAGAACAGTCTGAGATGGATTTGGAACATTAACATTTGTTAAATCATCTTTCTCAAAATACTCAACAGGAATATTCATCTCCTTACCAATTTCAATTAATCCTTTGATGTCTTGTGGTTTTTTCAATGATACAAACTTTGCAATTGAGAAATGACTGAGATTATTTTTTTCAAGACATGATTGTAATCCTTCCTTAATTGTCTCTTTTGGTGTATCCCGGTGTAGTCCAATTCCCACTACAAGATTTGGTGGTCTATATACAACAGCATCTTTCAAAATTTCTGATTCAATATTTTTATCTGAAATAATCAAAAATCCCTTTGATCCTGAATCTTTTAATTCATCAAAAGAAGAATAAATTGTAACATTTTTTGGCAAATCCGCTTTCCACCAATTCTTATTTCCAGCATCTTGATACACACCAATTTTTTCTTCATTAACCATTAATGCACTAATTTTTGTTACAGTAGAATCATCATCTATTTTCCATCCAAACTCTTTTCCTACAAGATCAACAGGAATAGTTTTGTTAACATCAGCTGCAGTAGTGATTACGGGTATTGCACCAAGTTTTTTTGCAATTTGTTTAGTTAATTCATTTGCACCCCCAAGATGACCAGAAAGTGCACTTATCACAAAATTCGTTTTATCATCTATAACAAGAACAGCAGGATCAGTCTTTTTGTCCTTGATGTGAGGAGATATCAGTCTAATTACAGCACCAAGAGAAAACAAACAAATCAAAGCATCACTTGTTTTGAAAAGTTTTACAATTTTTTCAGAAGTTGATTCAGAATACCATTCTATTTCAGAAGCATGATCGGAGAATTTTTCTGGGGCAAAAACTGTCCAAGAGGGATATAGTTCCTTTAAGGATAATCCAATTTTTACTCCATTTTTTGTAATTGCGAGAACTGAAATTTTTTCCACAATACAATCATTTCTAATTTAATAAAATATCTTACTTTTCAGGATATCTAGTCAATATAGAGCCATTAAAATCAAACAGTACTACTTCAAGCACGACTTTATTTTCAGAATACTCTATCATATGATCATAAACCTTTGAACAAACTTTAATAAAAAATTCGTTTAGTTTATTCTCCTGAATTATTTCTTGAACATGTCTAGCTGTGTTAGCCTTTTTTATTTGTTCAACTAGTTCTTCATTTGCCCCACTATTTTTTGCGAGATCTGCAAGAAAACTCATGTCAACTTTTGAACCTTTAACATG
>DRGT01000083.1 GCA_011055585.1 Candidatus Nitrosopumilus sp.
CATGAGTAGATTTATTTTCGTAAAAAATTGAGAGGAATTATTGGCAATTTTACCTATTGATGGAGGAAGATATGGCACAAAAGAAATGGTCGCGATTTTTAAGGAACAGAAAAAAATTGATTATCAATTAGAAATCGAAGGTGCTGTAGCAGTATCTCAAAGTGAGATTGGAATGATTCCAAAAACAGTTGGAAAAAATATTCTAAACACAGCTAAATCTGGAAAAATTACTGCAAAAAGAATCAAACAGTTAGAAGCAAAAAGTGATCATGATACTGCAGCTCTTGTTGAGGCGCTAAGTGAAAAATGTAAACCTGAAGCAAAACCATGGGTCCATTATGGATTAACAAGTGGGGATTTGGTTGATACTAGTAATTCAATGCAAATGAAAGATGCATTCATCATCATACAACCAAAAGTTGCAAAACTTGGATTACTTTTGGCAAAAAGGGCTGTAAAATATAAAAACATACCAGCTGTTGGTCGAACACATGGTCAACATACAAGCATCATTTCCTTTGGATTAAAGTTTGCAAATTGGGCTTCAGAAATGAGTACGCACTTGCAAAGAATTGAAGAAATGAAAAAAAGAGTGTTAATTTGTAAAACACTAGGTGTTGTTGGAACAGGTTCAATGATGGGTTCAAAAGCAGTCGAAGTTCAAAAAAGAGTCGCTAAAAAATTAAAGCTATTTCCCGCTGAAGTTGCAACTCAGATTGTTCCAAGAGAGAGATATGCTGAATATGTTTTTCAACTTGCACTTTTGGGTGCAACTCTTGAGAAAATTTCTATTGAGATTCGTAACCTGCAGAGAACCGAAATCGATGAAGTTTCAGAACACTTCAAAAAAGGCCAAATGGGAAGCAGTGCCGTTCCAATGAAAAGAAATCCAATCAAAAGTGAGAGAGTTTCTTCATTATCAAAGCTCTTGCGTAGCCACATAGGAACTTCATTTGAGAACATTCCCCTATGGCATGAGAGAGATCTATCTAATTCAGCAAATGAGAGATTCATCATTCCAATGTGTTCTATTCTGCTTGATGAGATGATAGAAACAATGATTCGAATAATTCAGAATCTTCAAGTAAATGAAAAGAAAATAAAACAAAATCTCTCCATTACAAAAGGACAAATCTTTGCTGAATTTGTTTTAGAAGCATTAATCAAAAAAGGAATTCCGAGATTTTCTGCATATAGAGATGTTCAAAGAGTTGCTTTTGCTGCAAACGACAAAGATATTCATTTCATTGATGCTATAAGACAAGATAAGAAAATCTCATCAAAGCTTACTGAAAAAGAAATAAAATCAATTTTCTCTCCAGAAAATCGTCTTGGCGCATCTGTTTCAATAATTAATAATGTAAATAGAACAGTTCAAAAAACTGCGAGAAAATTCATCTAGATTTTAGTAACGCTTTGTGAATTAGCGAACCATATTGCAATGCTTTTTTCCTTTTGTTTGTAGAAATTTCAGGTACGCCAATTTTAGATGCTAATTTTCTAATGATGTGTTTTCGCATCAAATCATCTTTTCCGGTAATTTTTTCTGAAACAGGAATGGATTTTGCATATTCAATGAATTCTTTTGATAATAGTGGTTGAATGATTCGTACTCCAAATTCTGAAGTGACTTCGTTTACTGCCTGCATCATTTTTTGTTCATTTTCAAGTTTTGAATTCATCAGTTCTATTACTTTATCTTCTCCTTTTTCAATTGCTTCTCTGTAAGCATTGTAACCGCAGAAAAGCTCATCAATTCCATTTGCAGTTACAACTTTTTTAATTCCAAGACTATTTGCTAACTTTGCAACATAATAAAATGCAATACAATTTTCATTCCATGAAAGATTGTCAGTGTTAATTTTTTTATTAATTTTTGAAGCAATTTCATTAAATGAATCATGATCAATTTCAGAAATTTCATGACGGAGTTTTAAAATTGCGTTTACATCCTTTGCAAAGGCTATATCATGAGAGTCGGGAAATCCAATTGTTAGTAGGGTTATGTCAAATTCAAGATCTTTACAGATTTTTGATACTAGTGTGCTATCAACACCCCCTGAAAACGCAATTCCGATTTTCTTTTCTGTGATCGATTCTTTGACAGCGTTTTGAATTTCTGTTAAGAGTTGGTTTTCCTTTTGCATGAAAGAGGGATACAGGTTTATCTATTAATTTGATTATGAGAATTGTAATTCATGGCTCCAGAGAAATTATCATCTGATGAAATAGAAAATGAACTCAAAAGTTTAGATGGTTGGTCGGTAGTCAATGGTAAACTGCATAAAGACTTTCAATTTGACGACTTTAACCAGGCATTTGGCTTTATGGCCAGAGCCTCAATGCATATTGAAAAAATGAATCATCATCCAGAGTGGTTTAACGTATACAACAAACTTAGTGTTGATTTAATGACTCATGACGCAGGTGGCATCACCCAAAACGATGTTAATCTTGCAAAAATTCTTAACTCTTTAGTTTAGTACTTTAGAATTTATATACAGAATACAATTCATTTTTCACAAATGGCATCAAGTCCTGCAGTATTAGATTCTGACTTTAGATATATCGATAAAAAGGGAAATCTAATGAAAACTCGTACAGAGTTATCAATTGCACAAATGCTTACCTTTTTGGAACAAGATTATGAATACAATTATGAATTAACTATTAACGGTAAATCCTTCATTGTTAATTTCAAAACAGACAATGGATTGATTGAAGTAATTGATAATGAAGATGACATAAAAAAATACAAAGACATCAAAGAACTTTCTCCAGAAACAAAAATTATGGCAATTGGTCATCCAAAATATTCTGCACAAATTAGTGAGCTTGAAGAGATTGTGTTCTATGACAAAAAAAGTCCTCAGACAGGCTCGATTTTTATAGAAGATCCTTCATTTGCATTTGATTATGCACACATTCTTCCTCTAGTGGAAAAATGCTCTATTCTACATGGACATACATCTTCTGTTATGGTAGAATTAGTTGGACAGATGAAAAATAATCTCTTAATTGACTTTGGTGAAGCAAAACAAATTATCAAAAATGTTCTTGGTGCTTTTGATCATAAATTCTTCATAAATAGAAGATACCTCAAAGAAGAAGACGATTCTCACTACAAAATAGTGTTTGAAGGTCCGAAAGGAATGTTTGATCTTCAAGTTCCAAAAAATACTACATATCTCTTAGAAGGAGAAGCTACGGTAGAAAACCTATCAACTGAGCTTATCAAACTACTAGCACCAAAGTTGCCATCAAATGTTGAAGCTATTGGAGTTTACATTTACGAAGGATACAACAAAGGTGCTCACATTATATCAAAGCTAGATAAATAATAGGAAATGGAGCCAAAAATTCAAGAGAAAGCTTGGAATCCTGAATTAGAATTAAAGATACTAAAACAATGGGAGGAATCTCACCTTTACGATTTTGTTCCTAAAGAAGAGAACTTTACAATAGACACTCCTCCCCCATATCCTTCGGGACGACCTTGGCACATTGGTGCTGCAGCTCATTATGCGCAGATAGATATGATTGCAAGAACCGCTAGAATGGGTGGAAAAAATGTGTTTTTTCCACTTGGAATTGATAGAAATGGGTTACCGGTGGAGCTTTACACAGAAAAAAAGTACAACATCAGAATGCGTGAAACAGAACGTGGAAAGTTTCTAGATCTTTGTAAAGAAGCACTAGATGATTTAGAGGCTGAAATGATTCAGATAATGAAAAACCTTGGTCTTAGTGGTGATTTAGAAAATCATTACAGGACAGATTCGGAAGAATACAGAGCGTTAACGCAGGCCACATTCATCGATTTATGGAATAAAGGAATGATTTACCTTGCAAACAGGCCAAATAACTATGATTGGGTTTCAGGAACTACAATTGCAGATGCTGAAATCACTTACTTAGATATTACAACAAAACTTGTTTACATGAAATTTCAGATTAAAGATTCTGATAAAACTATAACAATTGCCAGTACAAGACCTGAACTTTTGTGTGCATGTAAAACAATTATAGTTAATGAAGAAGATGAAAGATACACTGATTTAATTGGGAAAAAAGTAATTGTTCCAATTTCAAATCAAGAAGTTGAAATTAAAACACATCATTCCACTCAAAAAGATTTTGGTTCTGGTGCAGTAATGGTGTGTAGTTATGGTGATCATAATGATGTTGCATTATTTAGAGAATTAAAACTTGAAGAGGTAATTGCAATTGGATTAGATGGAAGAATGACTGAAGCAGCGGGTGAATATGCAACACTCAGACCAAAACAAGCAAGAGCAAAAATCATTGAGGATTTAGAGAGGAAAGGATTTCTTAAAAAAACCGAAGACATTGTACACAGAACGCCAGTATCTGAAAGAAGTAAAAATCCAATTGAAATCATTCCAATGGAAGAATACTATCTAAAACAATTAGATTCAGTTGAAAAGATGAAAAAATTAGGATCTGAAATTAAATTTTATCCTTCAATGCATAAACAAATTCTCATGAACTGGCTTGATTCAATTAATATTGATTGGCCAATTTCAAGACGAAGATATTATGGTACTGAAATTCCCATCTGGTATTGCAAAAATTGTTCAGAACCACACGTACCAGAACCTGGAAAATACTACATGCCATGGAAAGAGGATTCACCAATAAAACAATGCAAAAAATGTAGTTCTACAGATTTTGTAGGCGAGGAAAGGACGTTTGACACATGGATGGATTCAAGCATTTCACCACTTTTTGTTTCAAAATATTCCAAAGATGATGATTTTTTCAAAAAAACATATCCTGCTACAATTAGACCACAGGCAAAAGACATTGTTCGTACATGGTTGTACTATACATTGCTTAGATGCGAACAACTAACTGGAAAAAAACCATGGTCAGAAGCTTGGATTATGGGTTATGGTCTTGATGAAAAAGGAATGAAGATGAGTAAAAGCAAAGGAAATGCAATTGATCCTCTTCCAGTAATTCAAAAAATGGGAGCTGATACATTTCGGTTTTGGAGTGCAAGTGAGATTAATCATGGATATGATTTTAGATGCAACGAACAAAAAATTGAATCTACAAAAAAATTTCTTAGTAAACTTTGGAATGTTTCAAGATTTTTGTCTAGTTTTCCTGTAATTGATTCAGGAACTCCTTCTGCCACAGACAAGTGGATTTTATCAGAGCTTGACAAACTTGTGGAAGAATGCAAGAAAGGTTACAAAGAATACAACTTTTTCGTGCCAGCAATTGCACTTCGAGAATTTACATGGAATGTTTTTGCAGCACACTATATTGAGATGGTTAAGGTAAGAGCGTATGGTATTGGGTTTTCAGAAGAAGAAAAAAATGGAGCTATTTACACACTTCACAAAGTATTATCGACTATTTTGAAACTATTAGCACCAATAACTCCATTTATCACTGACTATTTGTGGCAGACTTTGTATTCAAAAGAAAGTATTCACAAAGAGATGCAAGTGGAAAAAGAATCTCATGGAGATATGACAAAATTCACGAAGGAAATTACAGAATTTAATTCGAAAATATGGAATGAGAAAAAGGCAAAAGGACTTTCACTAAAGGATTCTATTGCAATTACTGTTCCTGAAGGTTTATCACAGTTTGAAAAAGATTTGAAATCGATGCATAATCTAAAGTGATTATACTTTCATAATGACAAAACTAGTTTTCTTTTGTTTGTTTTGTCATATTCAAAAAATACTTGTGTAATGAAACATCTGATGTAAGTTCTGGATGAAATGCTGTTGCCAAAATATTGTTCTGTTTTACTGCAATAATTTCATCATTAAATTTTGAGATAGTTTCAACGTTGTCACCAACCTCAATAATTGTTGGTGCACGAATGAAAACTCCATTAAATTTTGGAATGTTTATTGAACTCATCTCAACATTAGCCTCAAAGGATTCTTTTTGTCTACCAAAAGAGTTTCTCTCTACATGTACATCAAGTAGTTCTAATAACGGTTGATCAGTTGTTCCAACAATTCTGTCTTTTGCTTCTTTTGATAACAAAATCAAGCCTGCACAAATTCCAAACACAGGCATACCACCTTCAATTTTTTCTTTAATTTTTTTCAAAGAACCATTAATCAAGGATAGCTGTCCAATCATTGTACTTTCTCCTCCAGGAATTATTAATCCATCAAGTTCTGAGATTTGTTCAGGAGTTTTTACAGTTTGTACTTTACCATTAATTTCTAATTCTTCTAAAGCATTTTGTGTAAAACGAACATTTTCTTCTACATCTCCTTGAATAGCTAAAACTCCAATATTTAATTCACTCATACAGTACTACCACGTTCTTGCATTCTTAATTCTAATTTGTCAACATCTAATCCTAACATTGATTGTCTTTCATCAATCATTTTTTGAGCTTCTTTGACTTTGTCTGGGTCTTCCCAGAATGTTGTTGCAAGAACGACTGCTCTTGCTCGTTCTTTTGCATCATCTACTTTGAAAATTCCTGAACCAACAAAAATTCCATCACATCCTAATGACATCAAATATGCTGCATCAGCAGGTGTCGCAATTCCACCTGCTGCAAAATTAACAACCGGTAATCTTCCAATCTTTGCAGTTTCTTTTACAAGGTCGTATGATACATGAAATTCTCTTGCCATCTTGACAAGGTCTTGTTCGTCTCCGGAATCATAAATTGACTTTATTGTTCTTAATTCATCATTTACTTTTTTGATATGAGTAACAGCTTCTGCAACATTTCCTGTTCCAGGTTCTCCTTTAGTTCTAATCATTGCTGCTCCTTCTTCGACTCTACGCAATGCTTCTGCTAGTGAGCGTGCACCATTAACAAATGGAGTTGTAAAGTCCCATTTCCAAATGTGATGATTCTCATCAGCTGGTGTTAGAACTTCTGATTCATCAATCATGTCAACATCAGTTTCTGCAAGAACTTTTGCTTCATACACATGTCCAATTCTGCATTTTGCCATGACAGGAATTGTTACGGAATCCATAATGTCTTGAATTACTCTAATACTTGCAGTTCTTGCAACACCACCAGCTGCTCTTACATCTGATGGAAGTTTATCTAAAACCATTACAGAAACAGCACCGGCCTCTTCTGCGATTTGAGCTTGCTCAACTGTTGTGACATCCATAACAACTCCATTTTTTAGCATGTGAGCAAAGCCACGTTTTACAGTTGAAGTGCCACGAATAACAGAATTGGAATCTATACTTTCATTGATTACACCCTTTGCATTTTTTATATCACCAGAAAGAGGAATCATGAGTTTATGTTAGCTCATGGATATTTATTCTATTAAACCTAAATGCTGTCTAAGAAAACATCTATTTTATTCCAAAGAGAGGGTTCCTGAACCGCTCAAAAACCATTGTTCTGAGATCTTGCTGTTTGGTTTAATTTCAAAACTAATTGGTTCTGTTCCCAAGTCTGCTTTAATTGCAGAATCAAAAAGCAAAGTTAACTTTATTGTGTTATCATTATCTTCAGAGTCAAATGTTTGTATAATTATTACCATTGAATCTTTTTCACCTGAAACGCCTAAAGATGATACCCTGACTTTGCCAAATGCTGCATCATAGATGTTATCTCCAACAATTATTTCTCCTCCAGTGACCTTAAACTTGGAAGTATTAGATCCTGTCATTAAATTTTCAATAAATATTTCTCCTGAAAGTCCAGTTGTAACAGATTCGTCATAGATTGAGGTAGCTGTTCCATCAAAAGAAATTGAACGTGATTGTATTACAGTGTCTAACTGGGTCAGAGTTCCATAGTATTCTCCTGATTCAACCTTATCTAGTAAAGTTTGTAGTCTTTGTTCTAATTGTGTAATTCTTTGTTCAAGTTTTTCTATTAACTTATAAGCTCTGTCTAATACCATTGATTCTTTTCCTGATTGATTTTCAGATAATCGTGTTAGTTTTTGGGCTTGCTTAATTTCTTTTTTAGATAATATATTTTCTAGACCATTATATGCGCAAGCTCCTGGGTCATCAATTGGATCACCATGACCTCTATGTGCACTAACAGCTGGCATTCCTATGGTAATATAGTGAGCATTACCGGGATTTCCAGGTGGGACATGACAAATTTTTGTTGTATGGCTCATATGTACTACAGTGGCACTGTTGAATTCTTGAATATAATCTTCATCTTCTTCTTCGTCATCATCGTCGTCTTTTACTTGGTTTTGAGCTAATTTTTTTTCTTTATCTTTTCCTTGTCCTACATCGTCAGGTTTTCCTTTTTCCTTGTCATTTCCTTTACCATTATTAGAATCTGCAAAAGCGGTGTTGATTAGATTTAGGGAATTAGTTTGATCCACAAATTCTGTACTAGAATTAGATATGGATGACGGAAAGCTAGAAAGTCCTGCTATTAGGACTGCCATTAAAAAGATAGCACTTACTTTAATTCCCATTATATCAGAGATTAATCCAATGAATTTAATGATTACGTAGTATTACTATTACAAACAAGTTTGTCACAATTTATTATGACATTGTTTGAGGCTATGTTGAAATTAACTTTACAATGTTTCGGAGTTTACTCTGTTAATTGAAAAATAATCTGATCTAGTTCAGCTTCTACCATGGTAATGATTGGAGGAACAAATTTCTCTGTTGCATTTTGTTCTGGCCAGTGAATTTGATTTACTTGGCCATTAAGGGTTATTTTTAATGATGATTTTTGATATTCTTTTACATCATCATTTACTGGAAATGATTCATTTGGAATTGACATGAATCCAGTTTCTTTAATTAATGCAGTGAGCTTTTTCATTTTATCTTCATCAAGTTTTAAAAATTTATCAGGTTTTGTAACTCCTTCTTCTGTTACTGTGTATCTTACATCACCATTGTTTTGAATTGATAAAATTTCACTTTTCTGAGCACCAACTCTTTCAGTTACACCAAAGGAAACTTCTTTGAGTTGGTGTTTTGTATATTCAAACTCAATGACATCGTTTGGGTTTGCAGCTGAAAAAGGAATTTCAGGTTGTGAAATTAGTGATATTCCTATTAATATTGCGAAAATAACAGGAATTGCGCCTACTATTATGATAACTGGTTTTACCATGATTAGCCTTTATTATCTTCATGCTTGCATTCGCAAATAAATCTTGGTGAAAATAACTTAAAATTCTACGATTATTTTTCTTTGTTTGTGGGGTCGTAGCCTAGCCTGGTAGGGCGACAGTGTCTACGAAATAGATCACCGCTAAGGGCTCCAGAGGTTAAACTAAGCTACTGACAAAAAGATGATGTAAGTTTGGAGCTGTAGTGACCCGTAGGTCGCCGGTTCAATTCCGGCCGGCCCCACGTTTTCATCTTTGAAATTAATTTTCTTTTGAACGAAGTACGTTAAGTGCTGAGCCTGCGCGGAACCATTCAAGTTGAAAATTATTGTATGAATGATTAAGTGAAATTTCCTCTTTTGAGCCATCATCATGTTGAATGATGCATTTAACAGGTGTTGCTGGTTTTAGATTATTTAATCCTATGATGTTAATTCTGTCATTTTCTTTGATTTTATCATAATCACTTTCATTTTCGAAAGTTAATGCAAGTATTCCTTGTTTTTTCAAATTTGTTTCATGAATTCTTGCAAGGCTCTTTACAATTACAGCAGCACAACCCAAAAATCTTGGTGTCATAGCAGCATGTTCCCTACTACTACCTTCACCATAGTTACTGTCACCAATTATTACCCACCGAATTTGTTTTGCCTTGTATTGTCTAGCAATTTTTGGACAGGGTTCTATTTCGTTTGTTAGAATGTTTTTTCCTTTTCCGACTTGATCATTGAATGCATTAACTGCTCCAAGCAACATATTATCACTGAGATTATCAAGATGACCTCTAAAGGATAACCATGCTCCTGCTGGAGAAATATGATCTGTAGTACACTTACCTTTAGCTTTAATCATAATTGGTAATTCTTCGAAATCCTTTCCATTCCAAGTATCAAATGGTTCTAATAGCTGCAATCTGTTACTGTTTTTATTAATAATTACTTCAACACTTTCAGGATTTTTTGAAGGTTCAACGTAAATCCCCTCCGGCCTTTTGAATCCATTTTCTGGAACTTCGGGTGATTTTTTTGGTGGATCTAATTTGAATTTAGAACCATCTTTTGCAGTTAATGAATCAGTTAGAGGATTAAATGAAAGATTTCCACCAAGAGCTAGTGCAATTACTAATTCTGGACTTCCAAGAAAGCTCATTGTTTCTCTTCTTCCATCATTGCGTCCAGGAAAATTTCTGTTAAAAGAAGATACTATTGTATTTGGTTCACCTTTTTTTAATTCTGGTCTTGTCCATTGTCCAATACATGGTCCACATGCATTTGCAAGAACTGTTGCGCCAATGTCTTTGAGTGATTGCATTTGTCCGTCTCTTTCAATTGTAGCTCTTACTTGCTCAGAACCAGGAGTAATGAGCAAAGGAATTTTTGATTTTATTCCTTTTTCTTTTGCTTGTTCTGCAAGACTTGCGGCTCTAGACATGTCTTCATAGGAAGAATTTGTACAACTTCCTATCAATGCGACTGAAATTTCATCAAGATAGTTGTTACTTTTAACATCTGATGAAAGTTGGGAAATTGGTCTTGCTAAGTCAGGACTATGTGGTCCAACAATTTGCGGTTCAAGGGTTGAAAGATTAATTTCAATTACTTTATCAAAATATTTTTCTGGATTTTTTTCTATTTCAGGATCTGGAGTAAGCAATTCTTTATGTTGATTTGCAAGCTCTGCAATTTTTTCACGATTTGTATATTTTAGATAAGTTTCCATTCTTTCATCATATGGGAATATAGAACATGTTGCACCAACTTCTGCGCCCATGTTAGTGATTGTTGCCTTTCCCGTACAGCTAATTGATTTTGTTCCAGGACCAAAGTATTCAATTATTGAATTTGTTCCACCTGATACAGTTAGTTCGCCAACAACTCGTAAAATGATATCTTTTGGTGCTGTCCAACCATTTAGTTCACCAGTAAGATGAACACCAATACGTTTTGGGTATAGAACTTCCCAAGGCATTCCTGCCATAGTTTCTGCAGCATCAACACCACCGACTCCAATTGCTACCATTCCTAGACCACCAGCATTTGGTGTATGAGAATCAGTTCCAATCATCAAACCACCAGGAAATGCATAGTTTTCAAGAACAACTTGATGGATTATTCCAGCACCTGGTTTCCAAAAACCAATTCCATATTTGCTAGCTGCTGATTGTAAAAATTTGAAGACCTCACTATTTTCATCTAAAGAAACTCGCATGTCAGTTTCCCCTTCAACTTTAGCTCGAATCAAATGATCACAATGTACTGTTGTTGGTAACGATGTTTGTTTTAGTCTAGCTTGAATAAACTGAAGTATTACCATTTGTCCTGTTACATCTTGTAAGGCAACTCTGTCAGGTCTAAGAAAAACATAGTTTTTACCATCATCAAGATTTTTTTCTTCAATTTCAACAAGATGTCCTGCAAGAATTTTTTCTGCAAGTGTAAGTGGTCTATCTACGATCTTTTTGAATTTGTTAATGTTTTCTTCAGATTTTTTGTACACATTTGAAGCCATTTCGGGGGTAGTTTCTATTTCCACAACTAGTTTTCATTCAAGACTGAATTTAATATTTCGAATTTCTTTTTAATAGGTGTGAAATTTCCTAACAATTATAAGCGAAAAACGGTTTTTTAGATATGTTGTTAGGGGGAGTATTTTAGAATCTCGCTTTTGAGATAGAGGTCATTAAAGATGGTTAACAAAGGTTTTCCTAAATTTGGTATGTCACAAGCTGGTGCATTGGTTGCTGCATTAAAGAACTATAATTTGCCAGATTTTATTTTAGTATTAGTTGCAAAAGAATGTGAATCCGATTTATTGGAACGTGGTAGAATTGATGATAGATTACAAAGTATGAATGATCGTGCACTTGAATTGTTGCACCATGTCTTTGTTGATTGTGAAGAAGATGATGCAGGAAATTTTGCTCAATATCGTTTCTATGCATATGTTTCAAGTATGTATCATAAATGTGAAGTTTTAATCAATGAAATTATTCCAGGGTTTTCAGGTAAAAGCCACAAAGTACCTGTTGCTGTAAAAAGTAATGGTATGTACATTGCAATTGCATTTAACAAAGCTATTGGAAAACCTGTCAACAAACGTGAAACGATAAAATTCTATAACATCGTAGACGATATCAAGAAAGGAGATCATGGTACTCAATTAGGTGATGCGATTTTTGGTTCTTCAGTGGGCTTCAGAGGAGAGGCGCTGGTGGAACTTGAAAAACTCAGCAAATCTAGAAAGCAAAATGCTGAGTATAAATTAGATTTCAAGACAGCCAGTTTTGAGAACAATATCTATTCAGTTACAAAGTGTTAACACATAGTCAACATTAAATCCACTTTATTCCCTCATTTTTGTAATATTTTTTCTTAGCTTTTGAATGTCGTGGTCTAACATGTAAGATTGCATTACAACAAGGACATTTTGCTCCATTCCATCTAAAATAAACATCACAAACACTACAACGTTTTTGTCCATTATTATAATGAAGTAAAGTATCACCAAGTGACAGACGAAATTTTGTTTTACAATTACCTTTACAAATAAACACGAGGAGATTTGGAAATTTTAATTTAAAAGAAAATGGTAATTTGACTATAACCGAAAACTTGACATATCAATTGTCAAAAACATTGGTTTTTCTTCGATTTTTTCAAAATCTTTCCCATATTGTTCAAATTTTAAATCACTGAAGAAATGTTTAGTCCACACATCATGTACATCCGGAATGAATCTTTTGTATCTAGCCTGTCGTAGTAATTCATGAGCAATCTCATGAGAGACAGTAGTACAATTTTTTTCAGCTAAAAATAACACATCATCTTGATTTTTTGGTTGTTGCCACCAAACCATTCCAAAATTTTCTGCATGATATCCTTCACAGGTACAATCTGTCCAAAATGGTCTGAAGTGACTCAAATAGAAATGATAAGTATCTTTTCCACGTTCTTGGTGATCTTTTGCAAGAAGATGAGTATCTAATCTTTGAAAAAGGTTTCTTGGAGTAGTAATCATTTCATCTGTTTTGATTTCAAAATCTTTGGAAAAGTGTTTTTTTATCCAAACTTTGTAGAATTGTGCCATTTGTTTAACGTATTCATATTCAGTTTTTCTTTTATCTAGATCTTGTTCTTTAATTACGAAAATAAAATGAAGTAGCATTGTAATAAAAAGAGGTGATTAAGTTTGGCCTTCTATTCCCATTAGAGTTAATGTTGAACGGATTTTTTCGATCTTTCTAATTTTCCAAGTAATTGTTTCTCTAAGTTTTTCAACAGTATCTGATTCGATTTTTGCCAAAACGTCATACGCTCCAAAGGTTCCATGAACCTCTTTGACACCTTCAAGACCTTTCAGTTGTTGTATGATTGCTTCTTCAGATCCTAATTCACAATTAATTAGAACGTAAGCTGTTGCCATCATTTTACTAATACTATGGGATATATCAATAAAGCGATTATTTTCAACTTATTTTTTATTCATTATCCATTAATTTAAAAAAAATTGTTCCCCGGTTCTGACTCGCACAGGATCATTGGTGATAGCCATTCTCCTCCCTGAGATCTTTAACCGGGGCTGCCCAATATGTAGCACATCTGGGTGAATTAGAAATCATTGGCATCATTACGATCTACATCATTCTAATCCGTCTATGTGCCTGCTCTAAGGGCACTATGAAATTTACTTAGTCAAATATTAATCCAGACAGTTTAATTTCGAATCCAACGACTGGAACTCGTATCTTAAAGTTCTCTTCTTTAACCTTAGAATCAATCTCACCAATGATTCCATATGGTTTTCCATTAATTATGATTTCGGCTGTACTTCCTTCAGCAAAAGTTGGATGAGAAGATGTTTTTGTGTTGCATTCAATATTAAATCCAGTTTTTAATGTTGATTGCATGATTGATTTAATTTCAGAGAAATTAGCATCATTATGAGCGTTAACGCAAGCTAAATGGATTTCTTCATTTACAGGATTACCTTTTGAAAAAACTGTTCCAGTTTCGAACATTTTTTGTGGATAAGGTTCATGAATATTACTTGACAAATTATTTATCAATCCAGCTAGAATGAAATCACGAAGAATTGTATGTTCTTGACTTTTTGAGTCCATTACGGACATCATGTTAGATGAATCACGGTTTGTAAGATCGTAAAGAATTCTTTTGCTTGTTAAACTTGAATTAAGAGATTCCATGTATCCAAGGCCCACCATCGTATGACTCAAACTGTTCAAGGTTTCAAATTCATGGTTTTTTTGTCCAAGAGTTTGAGGGGGAGAAAGGTTTGGGGTGAGATTTTCAATTCCATAACCCAAAGCAACTTCTTCTACCAAATCCATAGATCCAAAGATATCAAACCGATATCGTGGGACAGTACAAACAATGTTTTTGTTTTTTACAGTAGCTTCTAATCTGCATTTTTTTAAAGTACTAACAATTTTTGCTGGTGAAAGATCCAAACCTAACATAGAATTTGCTAAATTTTCATTTAGAATGATTTTTCTGTCCTTGAATTGAGGGGTAGAATTTTTTGCTCCAGAAATGTTTACTGTACAAAGCTCAAATCCAGCACTTTGAAGAATCGTAGCGACAACTGATAACATATCTTCAACATCAATTTTGTCAGTTCCTGTAACTTCAACAAAAATATTTTTCGTTTTTGTTGTAACAGTTGTCATTAACGAATTAATTATTGGTGGAAAAGAAACTGTATTTCCAGTTGAATCAAGTATAATTGGAACTTTAGGAGAATTTCCTAATATGTGGCCGTAATCTTGCCCAACTTGGGAGTTTTTTAGAATTTCAGAAATGCTGTTTTCTCTTGTTGAATTAAGAGGAATGAATTTGTGGTTTCTTGTAGTTGTTGTGTATGATAATGGGAATAAAATCCTGTCTAAATCATGAATTCCAATTGAAGATTTTTTGCGACGTCGGCCTATGCCAAAATGAAGATCCTCTTGCATAACAATAATTTGTCGTAAAACTTTGTCGTCGATTTTTCCATTTCTTGCAACAATTCCTGTAACAAATGGTCTTACCTTGCTTACTGATGAGTCAACCTTAATTTGAAAACTGCCTGCTTTTTTGATTTTTAGTTTTTGTATTCCTTTTTTAGTTCCTAATAGTCCTTGCAAACCTAATGCAATTCCAAAATCAGTAGAGTAATCAGGACGATTTGGGCTGTATTCTACACGAACGATGTTGTTTCCTTCAGATTCTATATCTAAACCAAGAAACGGAAGTGTTTCCATAATTTTTTTTCTATTTGTTTTTCCAACTAATTTTTGAAGTCTTGGAAGTTCAAGTTCAACTACTGGCATTTTGAAACACTCCTTAACCATTTCAAGTTGTTATTGTAAAATTCTCTAAGATCATCTAGTCCATATTTTAGCATTGCAATTCTTTCAATTCCTCCACCCCAAGCTAGAACAGGTTTTGTTATTCCAAGAGGCTTTGTAACTTCTGGTCTGAAAATTCCCATTCCAAACAATTCAACCCACTTATCTAATCTTTCATTGTACACCATGGATTGCAATGATGGTTCAGTGTATGGGAAAAATGTTGGCCAAAATTTTACTTTGGTAAGACCCATTCTTTTATAAAACTCTCGCTGAATTCCCATCAAGTCACGTAGAGTTGTATTTTTTCCAACAACGATTCCTTCAATTTGATTAAATTCAGCTAGATGTTTATAACTGACTTTTTCATTTCTAAAAACCCGTCCTAATGAAAAAACTCTTGCTTCATCAGGTTTGTGATCAGCTAAATGTTTTATTGTGACACAAGTAGTGTGTGTTCTTAAAACCATTTTACGTGCTTCATCAATGCTCCAGAGATATCTCCACCCATTCTTGTGAGTTTTTGAAACTTGTTGAATCTGTTTTGGAGTGGCAATTTTTTTAGAAATTATGCCATCAAGATAGAATGTATCTTGCATCTCTCTTGCAGGATGGTCTTGAGGAGTAAATAGAGCATCAAAATTCCAGAAACTTGGTTGGGTAAGAGTTCCAGGGATTTCACTGAATCCAAGTGTAACAAAAATTTCTCTGATTTCATTAATTGTATCTTTTAGAGGATGTGTTTTTGCGACAAAAGTTTTTGGAACATCGGCTTCAACATCAATAGCTTTTTTGATACTAATATCTTCAGAAATTTCAATTTTTTCAATTAATGAAATTATTTGAGATTTTTCTATCTCTTCAATGATAAAATTTGGTCTTTTTTTGAGTGACTCTAGGGTGTTTTTATCTTCTATTTCATCAATTAGGATTTTGTTTGTTCCAATTTTTTTGATAATTTTTTCTTCTGATGTTTCAGATGGTGCACTTTTTAATGAGACATTTTCTCCGTCAGTTTCAACCCAATTGTTTTTTCTAGCTATGCCCATTGCAGGACTAAAAATGGATTGTAGTTCTTTTTTTAATTCATTTAATTTCTTAGGTTCTTCTTTTAGAAGATTAAGTAGTTGTCGTTCAGGCAAACCCTTTGCGTTTGCTTCTAATCCATTTTCACCAAGTCGAAGATAGACTTGTTTTGATTCTTCAATATTTGCCAAGTTTTTTAGCTTAAGCCACTCAATTCCTCGTCTTACTTGATCAGGAGTTAATCCTGTTGTGGCACCAATTTTTTCTGGGGATAGTTTTGGATTGTCATTTAACAATCTGATAATTTTTTTTTCAATCTCATGAAAAACTTGAGACATTAGCAGTGAGTTCGAAAAAGACTTTTTAAACCTTAACCTAAGTCATTCATGAATGTCGACTGATGATTTTGTCGTAACCCCATGGCATGTGGAGGGTAAAATTGATTATGACAAATTAATCAAGAGGTTTGGCACTCAGAAAATTACAAATCAGCTTTTGGAACGAATAAGGAAAATAGCTGGAGATGATCATTTCATGCTGAGAAGAGGGATCTTCTTTTCCCATAGGGATATGAATCGAATTTTAGATGATTATGAAAAAGGAAAGAAATTCTTCCTATATACTGGTCGTGGGCCTTCTGGTCATACCCACATTGGTCATTTAGTACCATGGGTTTTTGCAAAATGGCTTCAAGACAAATTTGGAGTAAATATGTATTTTCAGTTAACTGATGATGAGAAATTCTTTTCAAAACAAAACTTGAAACTTGAAGAAACAAAAAAATTCGCTTATGAGAATGCTCTGGATTTTATTGCACTAGGATTCAAACCAGAAAATACAAAAATAATTATCGATACAGAAAATATCAAGGAGCTCTACCCAATAGCTGCTGAGGTTGCAAAAAAAATTAATTTTTCAAACACTAAAGCAGTTTTTGGGTTTACAAATGATACAAACATTGGAATGATTTTCTATACATCACTTCAATCTGCACCATGTTTTATTGAGGATAAACCAGTACTGATTCCTCTTGGAGTTGATCAGGATCCTCATTTTAGACTAACAAGAGATGTTGCACCAAAGATTGGAAAGGAAAAACCCGCCATAATTCACAATATTATGATTCCTAGTTTGCAAGGACCTGGTGGAAAAATGTCAGCATCAGAAGAAAATACTACTATTTACACTACAGATACTCCAGATGTCGTGAAAACGAAAATCAACAAGTATGCATTTTCAGGTGGACAGCCGGATGTTGATCAGCATAGAAAATTAGGTGGCAATCCAGATATTGATGTATCATATCAATATCTTAGAATTTTCTTTGAACCAGATGATAATGCATTAAAGAAAATTTATGATGAATACAAGTCAGGCAAATTGTTAACTGGTGAGCTAAAAGCAATCTTAATTGAAAAAATTAATGGTTTTCTAAAAGTGCACCAGGAAAAGCGTGAAAAGGCTAGAGATCAACTTGACAAATTTCTCTTTGAAAATAAATGAACAGTAGAATTTCTTGTAGAGACAAATACGAAGCACAAAAACTTGTTAGTTTACTGTCCATTAAAGACAGCAAAGAG
>DRGT01000084.1 GCA_011055585.1 Candidatus Nitrosopumilus sp.
TCCAAAAACTACAGTAGAATAGCCAAACCCAATCCCATCAAGAACTGTCCCATCATCAAGGATCAGCTTTCCAAATTTTTTTGCGTATTGGGCTTTTTTTGTGGTAATTGTGACCCTCGACAAGTCATCTTGATTACTGATTTAAGTTTTTTGAAATTTGATCGCAAAAAGATATTATAAAAAATTAGAGAGCCTTAAAGTCTTCGCTCCACTTGTAATAGGCTCGAATCATTTCCGTTGAAACGCTGGGTTTTCTTTGAGTCTTTATCTGTCTAAAGTCTAACATGGTTAGATTTTTTGGTTGAGGTAATTCTTTGCCTTGTACAGGTTCTTGATATGCTGAAGAATCAAAAAGTTCGTGAACAGCTTTGAGCTGGGCGGATTGACAAACGTCTTTGATATCACTTGCACTGTATCCCTCAAAGAGTTTGGCAAGCTCATGTGTTTTAATTCTCATGTCTTTTTTCAAAGGAGCAGTGTATAGATCAAATAGATTCTGTCTTGCCTCCAGACTTGGAAGAGAAATATAAATCCTTTTTTGGAATCTGCGCAAAAATGGCCAGTCAAGACTCCATGGTTTGTTTGTTGCCCCAATTACATACAACTTTACATCCTTTCCTTTACTGTTCACTCCGTCCATTTCAGAAAGAAATTGATTTTTTGTCCTTATTTCTCCACCAATCTCGCTATTACGAGAACCTAAAAGTGAATCAACTTCGTCTATAAACAAAATTACTGGTTTTCCTTCCTTTTCATTAAGGGCATGAGCCATTTTGAAAAGCTTTGAGACATTTTTCTCTGCTTCACCTAACCATTTACTCATCATCGAGGCTGCATCGACGTTTACAAAATAACCGTCTATTTCACTTGCAGTAGCTGCTGCAAGAATTGTTTTACCACATCCTGGCGGACCATAAAAAAGCAGTCCTCGAGGCCAGCCTAGTGGAAATAAATCAGCTCTTTTGGTAGGATATACAATAGATTCTCTCAAAGCACCCTTTGCGTCATCTAAACCAATTACCTCGTTCCAGCTAACGTTTGGTTTTTCTTTCAAAATAAGATCTTCAAAATCATCTTGTTTCTTTCTATCAATAGAGGCCCTTTGTTCTGAAGGAGAGGCTTGAGGGTCAACTACGGGTTCCAAGTCTGAACTCCGCGTCATTTGAAGTGCCTTTATTCTTTTTTGATAAGAAGCTGTTCTTTCTGTATAGATTTTGTTTAGTTTATTGGTTGGATAAAGATTCATTAATTTTACGAGTGAATCTATGGCTTTTTGATAATTTGCTATAGCCATTCCTCTTGCTCCCTGGGAATCGCATTTTATTGCCTCAGAAGCATATCTGCTTGCGCTATTCTCCAGTTCCTGTGGTGCTAAACTCAAATTTCTAACCGATTTGAACTCTAAATTTTCAAAGGTATTCACTAGTGTAAATTGGTATGACTGATTTTGTAAAATAATTTTACTAGGTTCTGCCTAGGTTTAGAAACTGGCTTTGATTTCTGATTCTTTAGTACCTTTTAAGGAGTAGTTTTCTGATATGTCAGTTTGCAGATTTTTGATGCGGGAGATGGCTGCCTCTGCGGAGATCACTAGCTCGGTGATTTTATCATTTAGTAAATCCATCGAATTTGAAGAATTATTAATCATAGCAACAAAATCTTTTAGCAGGACATAAACCTCCTTTTTGTCTTCGTGTTTTGTTAAAATGTAATCTGCTAGACGTAAAAGCTCGTTTAAATCTTGTAATTCTTCAAAGGAGAGTTTTTCTATTCGTTGTTTGTCCTTGTCAAAAGTCAACAACCTTTTTTCTACAAGAGATGAGAATTTTTCAATCTTTTTAAAATCTTTTATAAAATTTCTCTGTTTTTTAAGGTCCATAAACTTGCAACAATTTCATTATGCATTTGATTAGTAACCATGTTGTTATTTTAGAGTCGGTCATCAATTTTGATTCATTCAAACACTTGCGCTTGGAACCAAGTAGAAAAAACAGGATGCCATCAAGTTCCTTGTTTTTTTAAAAATTCAGATTCTGTGGTAGATGTTCCTATGGAGGTAGGCTAATTTTTTCGAACTTGATAGTCATCCTTCTCTCAAAACTCACTATTTTGGTATATCAGCCCCTTGTAACAGGGTACTTTTTAACCACAGTTACTTAACGCTGGAGTTACATTTTGCGCTTTTTTTTGAGCATTTGTGTAAAGGAATTTGGCTTTTGATCTTACCTAATCATGAGTCATAAAAAATATGGTCAAAGAGCATAATGCTACTGTTAGTCTTGAGGAATTTGGATTAAGTAAATATGAAGCTCGAGCATATGTTGCTCTGATTTCAAAAGGAACCATTTCTGCAAGCGAGGTTTCTTATTATGCCGAATTGCCAAGAACCAAAGTTTATCCTATTTTGTTAAAACTAGAAAAAAAGAAACTTGCCATAATTTCAAAAACTAAACCAATAATGTGTACACCTATTGCACCTGAAGATGCCTTTGATGAAATCATTCATGAGCAAATCAACAAAGTAAATGCAATGAATACTCTAGTATCTGACTTAAAACACGTTAGTGAAGAGAGTAAAAAGACAAGAGGTGCTGAAGAGAAAAGGTACTTTCATCTTAATGCAAACAATGTTTTGGATCAGCTTAGAATAATGGTTGAAGGCTCAAAATCATCAATTCAGATTATGGTTGATCAATGGGGATTAAACCTCCTTGCAGAATGTAAAGAACAACTTCTTGCAATCCTTCGACGAGACTTGGATGTAAAAATAATCTTGCCATCTGCTTTGATAGGAAGTGAAGAATTTCGAAAAATCCCTGATGGTGCAAAGCTGAGAATGTCAGATATTTTTCAAAATTGTTTTATTTTTGATCAGACCGAGTTATTAATCATTGATAATCAAAATGGAAAAGGGGCAATATTTTCATCAACTGACGTTTTAGCAGGAAATCAAAGTGCAGTGTTTAACCATATATGGAAAAATGCATTAAAAACTGATAGTCTTGCAGATATGACAAAATCAGAAGCACAAGAAGTTTGCAGAATAATTAATGTCATTAATCAAAATGGATTGGGGTATGTTTTAGGAACTGCATTTATTTCAAAAAATATTGAAATAGATTTGCTAAAGTTGTTGGAAAAAAATGGAATTAGTCTAAAATCTAAAACATTGACAGACATGATTGAATTAATAGATTCAAGTTTGCAGGCAACATGTTCAGGCCATGCAAATTTTGATGCAAATCGCAAAAACATTACTATAGAATCAAAGCTAAATAGTGGACATTCGCTTCCTTGGGTTTCAATTCTGGATGGGTTTTTGCATAGACAGGGATACAAAACAAGGCTTGTTTTACAAACAAACTCTCATAAAGGCGAGCGAGTTCATATCAAAATTAATTCAAAATAAACAAAAATTAAAAACTGGTTATTATAAATATCAATCTCATGATTGAAGAAAAACTCGAATCATTAAATATTTCATTGCCAACTCCTCCAAAACCTGCTGGTTCGTACGTTCCTGTTGTAGTATCAAAATCTTGGGCTTTTGTTTCAGGTCAGATTCCAATTAAGGATGGAAAAGTCGTATTTAGAGGAAAGGTTCCAACTACACAGTCAATTGAAGAAGCCCAAAAGGCAGCAAAATTGTGCATAATTAATGCCTTAGCTCAGCTAAAGTCAGAACTTGGTAATCTTGATAAAATTCAAAAAATAATTAGAGTGTCTGGTTTTGTAAATTCTGACCCAGATTTTTCTGAGCATCCAAAAGTTATCAATGCAGCGTCTGATTTTTTGTACGAGGTATTTGGTGATATAGGAAAACATTCTAGAATAGCAATTGGGGTCAATAGTTTGCCGCTTAATTCTACCGTAGAAATAGATATGATAGTTGAAATTGCATAATGTGACTACGAGCAAGACGAGAGTTACGAAGAGTCAGAAGACTAAGTCTAACAGTTTTGAACGCAGATTATTCCAATGTCTCGAGAAGCTTGAACTTTTGTTGGTAAAATTCCTATTCTATAAGTCATTTCCTCATCATATGGGATATCAAATTGTGTCAACCAAGTTGCCGGTATGTTTGGTTGTAATTTGTCAGCAAAAAGATCCATATCAGTAAAGTTTCCGTATACTGCTTGGAATTTTTTATCACTTTCGTCTAAGAGGTAAAATTGTCCTCCACCCATTCGAGTTTCTTCTGAATCAAGGTTCTCAGCGTATATTTGAATTTGAAAAAATTTTCCTTCAGGTTTTGTATCAGAATCACCATCATGTATACCAAGTGGCTCTACGGTGTATAATACAGGTCCAACTTGGACAGGTTGTCCTGATTCGACCAGAATAAAATTTGGTTGATATTCCAAATACATGTAAGATGCAAATACCATCGAGCCGACAATTGCTCCAAATATAATTACAATGATTCCAATCCCAGCCATGTCTACTAGTTTAGTTTTGAATTGAATTCTTTTAGAAATTGTTTTATCATTGGCTTTGGAATAACCGCTCCGCAGGCTTTGTCATGTCCTCCACCAGAACCTCCAAAGCTAGTTGCAAGTGAATTTACTAATTTCCCAAGATGAGTCTTGCATGTTCTAGAACCACGAATGGATACTGCGTAAATACCGTGTCCTACTCGCTCTTTATATGCAACACCTACGTCCTTTCTAGAAAAACCAAGGACAAAGTTTACTGCCCCGCTTGCCCCTGAATCTAAAATTTCAGTGTATGCAAGATTCTTCATTAATTTCATGGATTTCTTTACCTTTCCAATCATAGAAGCCAGTTTTGTTACTTGGATTTGTGCAAATTCAAATGTGTTTGGAATCTCATGTGGAAATTTAGACTCTGATAGCTCCTCTACAAGATATAGAAGATAGTCAGGATCCTTTTGATGTCCAACTATGTTAAATGTTAGAACAGTTGCATTGACTAGAGCAAATTGCCTATCGTAAATTTGCAAAAGCTTTGCGCCTTTAGGTCTGTCTTCCATATAGTCAGTAATCGCAGCACATGCAGCAATGAAGCTTGCATGCTCTGATAATTTTGATTTGAAATTGTCATAGACTAGAACAGACGTACATTCAGTAATATCATGAAGCAGTTTGACTTTGAGTGCTTCTAATTTTTTTAATATTTTTTTATCAATATCATGATGATCAATATAAGTAACTGATACCTTATTTTTTCTTAGCTCTGAAATAATTTCAACAAATTCATCTTGATTTTTTTTGCTAAGACCAAGATCACAAATAAAAAGTGATTTTAATTTTTCATCATTTTTGATTTTGTTGAGGGCATCCATCAGTCCTGGATAATCTTCTAGAATGGTATCACCCCCAAAGGCTTCTTTGATTAGTGCAGCAGAGCTTATTCCATCAGCATCTTCTTTATGGGATAAACAAATTACCTTGGTTTTCTTGGGTTTTGCTTTAGTTTTTTTTGCAGTCATACGGAGCAAACATTGAATGGGCCCTCATTTAAACCAAAAAAGGTCAGCGATGTTTATTTTTTCGAAAAATTCGTGTCTTTGTTTTTTGAGGTTGTCTTTTTCCTGCTGGATTTGATTTCACATAGGCATCATAAAATGTCAGCTCATTCAATTGAGTTTTCATGTCCAATTCTTGGAGTTTTTTTAGATCCTCTTGTGATGCATTAAGGATTTTCTTATCTAGTGATTTTATGAAATCCCGTTCTACATCAGACATTAGTTTTAGATTAATAATATCTCTATAGACCCAGGCTTTGTTAGATTAGACAATTTACTAAACTGAAAAAACTCAGTTAAGGATTTTCAAATAATTTTGAACAAGAGTTAAAAGTAATTTTTTTAGAATTTATGGTATGGATACAAAAAATATTGGTCTTAGAGGCATTCCAGTAGCTGATACTAGAATATCTAACATCGATGGGGAACGTGGAAAGCTAATTTATCGTGGGTATGATATTTTGGATCTTACAAAAAAATCGACTTTTGAAGAAACAAGCTATCTATTACTTCATGATGAGCTACCCTCAAAATCCCAATATGAAGATTTTAAACAAAAATTGATTTCTGCTCGACCAATTGTCAAGCAAATGCAAATCAATATGGGAAACTGGAGAAAGGATGCAGATCCAATG
Source organism: Candidatus Nitrosopumilus sp. (assembly GCA_011055585.1). The sequence continues at coordinate 6,124 of DRGT01000084.1, forward strand.
GATATGCTTCAAGCATTTGTTGCTGCACTTGCTGGTTACTATGATGAAGAGTTTGCAACTAAAGAGGCAAGCTATGAACGGGCAATTAATCTGATTGCCAAGATTCCAACCATTGTTGCAAGTTGGCAAAGAATACGAAACAATCTGCCAATAGTTGATCCTGACCAAAAGCTTGCACATGCTGCAAATTTTTTGTACATGTTAACAGGGGAAAAACCAGATTCTGATAATGAAAAAATTTTTGATATTTGTTTGATATTACACGCAGATCACACCTTTAATGCATCAACATTTGCTGCAAGACAAGTTGCATCTACCCGTGCTCATATGTTCTCAGCAGCCAGTGCAGCAATTGGTGCACTAAGTGGTGAGCTACATGGGGGTGCAAACTATGAGGTAATGAAAATGCTTCAGGATATCAAAACAGTAGACAGGGTAGAATCCTGGATTAAAGAAAAAATGGATTCTGGTGAAAGAATTATGGGAATGGGTCATGCTGTATACAAAACGTATGACCCAAGAGCACAGGTTCTAAAGGAGCTTTCAAAAAAACTAGCAAAAAAAACTGGGGAGCCCTGGTTTGATATTACTCAAAAAGTTGAAAAAGTTACCATTGATGAGATGAAAAAACGAAAAGGAGCTGACATTTATCCAAACGTTGACTTGTACAGCGCATCAGTTTACTATATGCTAAAGATTCCAATGGATCTTAACACTCCAATCTTTGCAGTTTCTCGAGTAGCTGGATGGACAGCTCACATTATTGAAGAAAAGTTTGCCGAAGCTGCACCAAAGCCTGCGCTGTATAGACCAAAAGCAGTATACGTTGGAAAATATTGTGGACCACAGGGTTGTGAATACAAACCACTTGATTTACGACCTGAAACTAGTTAATTTCTAGAATTTAGCCAAGCCTTTGCTTTTGAATTAATATCGTGTCTGTAGAGAACATCAAATACCATATCATAAAATGAGATTCCTTTTTTTTGTGCTTGGCCATCTAGCCACTTTATTCCATCTGCAAGCTCTGCGTCGTATTCGCTGAACTCAACTAACTCATCTACCATCTTTGTGAAAAAAGAGTGAGACTCAAGCATCGATTGAGGCTATCAAAATAAGATCATAAGTCGAGTATTCAAATTATATAGACAATTGACGCCTTTTTGCTTGACTATTGGAACACATCCTATATGCAGATGGCAATGAAAAGAAAATTTCGTGGATAATAAAGACTGGGGACTTTATTGATGAGGAGCTTCGAGACCAGCCAGATATTTATCTCGATAAGGTGACCCCAACTCAATCAAAATACATCGCAATACATGTTGGAATATTTTGGAGTATTGGGCGTTTCATAATAAAAAATGAAGACATTGTAAACATCATGCTTGATTCAAAAGAAATGTATGATCATCTGCGGCGAGGAACCGAAAATTCTGACCTATTTATTCACAAAAGAACATGGTTTCTCAATGAACTAATCAATCAGAGAAAACTCAAGGTAAATTATCAATTAATTGAACCAAAAGAAAACATTGCTGCAAAGCTCATTAGGTAGAATGGGAAAAAGTGAGGATTGGGTTTTGGCCGGGATTGAGAGTTTTGGTGGGGTGGTAATTCTATGGACAAAAATAGCGTTCCCACTAATCCCTTCCACTGCAATTGTGTCAGACCCTTCACGCTTTGCCTGATTGTGGCTCAAGCCAAATTATCTTTAACATGCCTCGTTTTAGATCAGAGCCAACATTTCCCATGGTGACAGATAACGACTTGCCCAAAGAAGAGGCAACAATTTCGCTATCTTGCCAACTGGAACCACATGAAGGACAGCTAGTTCCAACACCAATTGGTTTTGATCCGTAAAAGGCATGGCTTCCGCTAGAGCCAAGGCACGTGCAGGAAACCCAAATCCTACTATACATCACACATTATTAGACGCCAGAATTGATGTACTTGACTAAGCAAATTAGCTGAATTTTCAAAAATCTAGCTTACGAGACTAAATGAGATATTGAAGATTAAAGAATTCAGTGTTGGGAATTAAGGAAAATCACAAGCCAGTGGTATGCCCGATTTGTGGGAGTCTTGTAACTCCTCATTTTGAGCCAAAATATAATGGCGAGAGGGCGCATTGTAAGAAATGTGGAATTAATTGGGCAGAATCCTAGATTAGAATCACGCCAACATCAAGTAAATTTGTGTGAGTATAGCCGGTGTTGATTAATCCACCATGTTTTTTAAAATACGAATTAGAATTGTTTTTCTTCAAATATGATTTGACTGATGTTTTTGCAATGTTTTCTGAAATAGCACCAGCATACTTGGTATTACCATCAATTCCATCAGTTCCAATAGAAGCAATGATGTCGTTTCGTTTAGAATTTTGGAGTTTTTCTATTAATCTTAGTACCAATTCTTGATTTCTTCCACCTTTACCTTTTCCTTTAACTATTACCGTTGGCTCACCACCAAAAATAAGGGCTGAATTTTTTTTCTTTGGAGCAAGTCTAGCAAGCTTGGTTGCAACTTGCTTGACATCACCTGAAATTGTTATTAATTTTGTAGAGATTTTGAATTTTTTTGATATTTTTTTCATTGATTCAAGACATTGAGAGTTATTTGCAATAATCACATGTTTGAATTTTGATCTTTTTGGAGTCTCTGGGATTTTTTTAGATACTCCATTTTTTAATATAGTTTGAACTTTTTTTGGAATTTTAGTTCCAAGCTTGTATTTTTTAATAATTTTTAATGCATCTTTGAAAGTTGTCTTGTCACAATAAGTCATTCCAGATGCAATTGAGGAGAGGTCATCACCTAAAACATCAGACATGACAAGAGCAATAGCACCGCATTTCATGTTTTGTACTAGACACCCACCTTTTACTTTAGATAGATGCTTTCTAATACAATTAATTTCTTGAATTGTTGCACCTGATTTAAGAAGTTGTTTTGTTAAACTAATTTTTTCATTTAAATTTATTCCTTTAGGAAAGCTCATTAATGCAGATGAACCGCCTGATACTAGAAAAATAATAAAATCATTTTTGCTTCTGCTTTCAACGAACTGTAAAGCTGTTTTTGCTGCCCTAATACTGGTTTGATCAGGTAGAGGATGACCAGCTTTGAATATTTGAAACTTTTTTGATGTTACTAAAGAACTAGAACCTTTTGGCATTACGATAATTCCACCTTTAATTTTAGTAATTGAATCAACTGCTTTTGTCATCGAGTCTGCAGCTTTGCCAAAGGCAACAAGATAGACATTTTGATATTGTTTTAGTTTGATTTTTCCTTTAACAAATTTTTCAATAGAAATTTTAGGTTTTGCAGCTTCTAATCCTGCTTCTAATATCAGCAAAGCTGTTTTTTTCTTCTGATTTTTAGATAATTTGTTAAAATTTTTAATTATCACTTTCAAATCTTGTCAGAATTTGTAAGATATAATAATAATCAATGGTGTCGGATTAAATGTGTATACTGTAAGAATCCCCAAAGTAATCAAATTTGGTGAAAACGCCCTTTCTGAAACTGAATATCCAAAAAATGCTCTAGTTGTAACTACTACACCACCTGATCTTTCAGGCAAATGGCTTGATAGGATGGGCATACAAGATTACATGTTATTTGACAAGGTAACCCCAGAACCTTCCATTAAAGACGTCCAAAATTTAATTGCCGAATACAAGGACAAAAAACCCTCTGTGCTCATTGGTCTTGGTGGCGGAAGCTCAATGGATGTTGTAAAATATTCTGCACAAGATTTTGGTGTAGAAAAGATACTGATTCCAACAACATTTGGTACAGGGGCAGAAATGACGACATATTGCGTTCTAAAGTTTGAAGGAAAAAAGAAGCTGTTACATGAAGATAGATTCTTAGCTGACATGGCGGTAGTAGATTCGTATTTTCTAAAAGGCACACCAGAACAAATTGTTAAAAACTCTGTTTGTGATGCTTGCGCTCAAGCAACTGAAGGTTTCGATAGTAATCTTGGAAACGACTTGACTCGAACATTGTGCAAGCAAGCATTTGATATTCTCTATGATGCAATAATGAATGACAAGCCAGAAAATTATCCTTATGGCTCTATGTTATCTGGCATGGGCTTTGGTAACTGTTCTACAACACTTGGTCACGCGTTATCTTATGTTTTCTCAAATGAGGGAGTGCCACATGGATATTCTCTGTCATCTTGTACCACTATAGCCCACAAGTTTAACAAATCTATTTTCTATGAGCACTTCAAAGAGGCCATGGAAAAGCTTGGATTTGATAAACTTGATCTTAAAGAAGACGTTGACAAGGCAGCTGACACTGTAATGACTGACAAAGGACATTTGGATCCTAATCCAATTCCAATCAAAAAAGAGGACGTCATCCAGTGTCTAAATGACATCAAAGCTGCCAATTTGTAAAAAATCTATTCATTTTTCTTTGTTTATTTGAGCTGCGAAATCCATCTCTACCAATCTAATTTATTAATGTAGAAATTAATGGCTTTTCAGGGCAAATGGGCAGGGTAAAGTTTGGAATTCAAAATGGTCTCAATGTAGCAAGGGCAGGATATACTGAAGACCAAATTATTACTGCCTGTACTTTAGCTGATAGAACAGGATACGACTCTGTATGGTATATGGACCACACAAATGTACCTCAGTGGAAAAAAGCCATAGTTTTAGACCCTTGGGTAATGTTGGCTGCAATTGCAAATGCTACTAACAATGTAGAGCTAGGTACCTGTGTTACTGATGCAATCCGGCGTCATCCATCAAACATTGCGTTAGCAGCAATTACACTAGATAGAATTTCAAAAGGCAGAGCTATTCTAGGATTAGGTGCAGGCGAGGCTCAAAATCTCAAAGAGTTTTGCATTCCATTTGAAAAACCTGTTTCAAAGTGGGAAGAGCAAATTCAAGTTATTCATACATTGTATGATTCAAGTCCAGACAACACTGTAAATTTTGATGGAAAGTTTTACAAGCTAGAAGGAGCATGTCTGCAAGCGCCATCCATTAGAAAACCACGTCCCCCAACTTACATGGCAGCTGGTGGTAAACGTACATTAGCACTTACTGGAAAATATGGTGACGGGTGGCTTCCAATTGGATATACACCTGAATTATTTGAAGACCATGTAAGTCAAATTAAAAAATCAATGGATGAGAATGGCCGAACCGATGTTGAAAAGAATAACTTCCAATTTGCACTAGACATTGATGTTTACTTTTCTGAAGATGCTGAAGAGTCTTGGGCCAAAATGAAAGAAGCCGTCAAGGTATCATTGTTCAAACCCGAAGTGTTACGAGTTCATGGTCTCAAAGAAATTGAAGGATTTGATTTTAGAAAATATTTTACAGAGTATTCAATGTCAAACCAGTCATGGATTGTGAAAATGCGAGAAGCAGCTACTAAGATTCCTGAACCAATTGCGCGTAGCTCCACTGCAGTTGGTACTCCTGAAGATGTAATACCAACATTTGAAAGATTCCTAAAGGCTGGTGTGAACCACTTTGTAATTAGATTCTGGGGCAAAAACTACTTTGGTAGTATTGATAAATTTGCTAGTGATGTAATGCCTCATCTTAAGGAAAAGGATGAGACTTCTGCAACCTTCCTGAAAGGAATGTAATCTATTGTTTTTTAAAAACTAAATCATTTAAATAAATTCAAAAATCTCTCTTTCGTCTTTTCTACGCCTTATATCTCTGCAAAAGCTACATTCGCATAATTTTTCCATATTAAAAATACACAATGATTTCATTTAGGCTAATGTTTGTAGAAAATAACAAAAACTTACTGATTTCAATTTGGATATTTACCTAAGTATCAAAATTTTAAAACTCAATTTCAAGTATCAGACAATTATCATTGAATGCATGTTAGCCAAAATCAATAAAAGCTAATATCCTTTGATGTGAACTATATTCTGCGAGTTGGGAAATTGGGAAAATCATTATCAGATATTTTAGTGAAAGACGTTATGACTGAATCTATAATATCAGTAGATCCTCAAACTACTGTTTTTCAAATCGCAAACATGATGGAAAAAGGGGGAATTGGGGCAGTTCTAGTCAAAAAGGATGGGCAACCAGCAGGAATAATAACTGATAGAGACTTTGCAGTAAAAATTGCAGTAAACCATCACCCAACTGACACACCAGTAGAAAAAGTTGCATCATATCCACTACAAACAATAAACTATAACGAATCCATTTTAACTGCAGCTGAGCAGATGACTACAAAAAAAATTAGAAAATTAGCTGTTGTGAATGATGGTAAAGTTGTTGGAATAATTACATCAACTGATCTTGTAAATCAGTTAGCTATAAACAAGAACGATTAGTAAAATTACTTTTAGATTTATAATGTTAAATTAAATACCAATTTCGTGCAGCTTTTAGGAAAACTAGAAATCAAATCCAAAGAAAAGATCAAAGAATTTCTAAATCAGGAGCACGTTGGACGAATAGCATCTATTGACAAGAATGGCTTTCCTCAAATTATCCCAATGAATTTTGTATTTCTTAATGATGCAATCTATATGCACTCTCACACTAAAGGCGAAAAGCTAGATAACATTAAGAAAAATCAAAAGGTTGGATTTGAAGTTGATAGAGAACTAGAGTTTTTACCATCATACTTTGAGGATCCAAATGATGCATCCCTTGCTGATACACTTTACATTTCAGTTGTAATCAAGGGCACAGGAAAAATTGTCGAAGATAAAAAAGAAAAAACTTTGGCACTAAATGGTTTGCTGAAAAAATATCAACCAGAAGGATTCTATGAACCAATTAAACCTCAAATGCAAGTTTTAGATGAAGTTGCAATAATCAAGGTAACACCAACTGAATCTTTTCGTGGAAAATACAAAATTGGACAAAACCTAAGAGTAGAAGATCGTGAAAGTTTAGCAAGAAAGATTCTTGATCGAAATACAAAAACTGCTAAAGACACTCTCAAAATCATGGGATTTAATTTAACAGAGAATGGTCTTGAGATGACTGACGAACCAGAATGGTGAATTTTTTTAAAAAAAATCTTAATTTCTAGTGTGACTTACCCAATACGTGGGCTAAATGAGTCATCATTGCTATTATTGTGATCAAATATTTGATTCCAAAGAAAAATTATATGAACATTTAGAAGTTCATTCAAAATCTGAAAAAAAGTCTAGTTAGTTGTGTTGACCACAAAAACATCGTTTACATGTATCGCTGCCTACTCGATTCTTTAAGAAATCAATTTGTCCTTGATTTAATCTTCCATGTTGAATAGCGTTTAGAAGAGATTCTGTTTCGATAGGTTCAAACTCTTCTTGGCAATCACATTTAGGACATTGGCATTGTATTTTTTCAGCCAATATAGGCTCAAGATAGAACAATCTTAAAAATGATTTATAACAATTGCAAAACCAGTCTTATAAAAAAATTTATGAAAGATCAGCTCATTAGCTGATTGACACTAATAGTATGCCTTGTTGTAGCTGTAAATAGGCTTAGTGAGAGTAATTGGGTATTCGAATAACAATAGTAATCGATGAGGATTTACACGGAAAATTAAGAGACTTGCAAGCAAAACAGATTAAAGAAAAAAAAGCTGCAATTAGTTTTTCTCAAGTGTTAAATGAATCAATCAGACGTGGGATCAAAGAAAAAAAAGTGAAATCTTAATGTAATTTATCAAATTAAAAAAAAATTAAGTAAAATTGATCTGATTAATTGGATCTTAACACTACACAATTACTATTTTTACGTAAAGCACAAGTGCGGATATTATGGCTTCAAGAAAAAGAGGTTCACGAAGATCTCGATCTAGAAGTAGATCAAGAAGATCTAGGGGCTCACGAAGAAAAAGTGGTTCAAGAAGATCTGCAAGACGTAGTGGTGGCTCAAGCAAAGGAAAAAGACGAGCTGTAGCAGTAGCTAATAAAAGAAAAAGAGACTTGAAAAGAGCTCTTGGTAAAGTAAAAAGTGCAAACAGATCTTTAAGACAAGCTTTAAAATCTGCTGGTAAGAGAAGGGCAGAGCTAAGAAAAGCAGTTATGCGTGCAGCAAGAGCCAAATAAAACTTCTCCTCCTTTTATTTTTTAAAAATTTTTATTAAATGTGTTTTTCTAAACTTTTATGATTCCTTGTTCAATCAAAAACTTGATTCCGCTAACAAACTCATCTTCAGAAATTAAACCAAATGCCCACCATCCAGCGTTTGTTCTAATCCATTCAGGAATCACTTGAGAACTGCTAGAGATTGACTTTGAAGATGACGAGACATTAATTATCTTATTTTTTATCAAGTACTCAATCCCAGAAATAAATTCTTGATCACCTATTTTTTTTTCAGACCACCAACCTGCAGTATTTTTTATCCATTTTGGAAGAACAGGTTTACTCAAGGGGGTACTTTGCGGGCTATTTTGAGGTGAATCAGAACTAACTACTTCAAAGACTACATCCATGTCTTTATCGACATGATTTACGTAGCTGGCCGTAATTCTGTAAAATCCAAGTTGGGATTCTTTATCAAAAATCAAAAATGTTTCAAAGTTTCCTGCATTGGTAATCGAAGTTTTTAGGACTTGAACTGATTGATCAGGTCTAAAAACAGTCAAAATAACTGGATGACCTCGTAATAATTCTTCAGGCGATATATTTCCTTTAATTTTTACAGTTTGTTGTTGATTCCCTACAATTGTGATTTTCTCACTAGAAACATCTAGTGAACCAAAAGGTCTAACAGGAATAATTGGAGGAGTTGGTATTGGGGTTGGCGTAGGTTCTGGTGTTGGTATTGGGGTTGGCGTAGGTTCTGGTGTTGGAGTTGGGGTTGGGATTGGTGTTGGAGTTGGCGTTACAGGAGGTGGAAGTGGAGCAGGTGTTGGAGCTGGAGTTGGAGGAGATTCTGATGAAAATGCATAAAATCCTTCAGAGCCATAAATAGCACGGACTTTTTGAATGTCATTAGTTGTAATAATCTGTAAACTAGGTTTTGTATGGATTGTTGGGATCATTACTGATGGAGGAGAATTTTTTCCGGTGTACCACTTTTGATTAATTGCGTCATCATCAGAAACATAATGATCTAGTCCAAATGAATGTCCAATTTCGTGTAAAACAATTGTGTTTAATGCATCGTCTGATTTGAAAGTTTTATCATCATAACACGGCGTTACGAAATTACAATATGTTAGTTGGAGATAATAGATTTCAATTATTCCAGAAGTGGAAAAAAGACCCGCAAGTGTCAGTAAAGATGGTTTGTCTCTAAATTTTATTGTAATATTACAATCAGGAGGAGCTTTCTCACCAGCAGGAATTATCTTTGTATTAATATCCCAAACAAGATTGTTTTCAGTTTCAGTATCTTTAAGATTTTTTTCCCAATCTATAACAGCATCTTTTGCTATATTAGCCCATTTTGTTTTAATTTCATCAGGTATGTTATCATAATTGGCTTCAAGAATACAGAACGTAGGAATTCCTTTTAATCGAAAATTAGTTGAGGGGAAAAAAATTTCAGCAAAAACAGGTTGTAAATTAGAGCTTAGGATGAATATGGAAAATAGAAATATTATTGAAAAACGTTTTTTGGAACCCATGCTAGAAATAGAACTTTGAGATGTAATATTAAATCACTTTTTCCATTAAAAGAAAAATACAGTTTTTTGTTCTTTCATTTTCATTAATTTATGATATAGATCTAATAAAGCTCAATTCATAGGGTATGAAAAATATCAAACATGGTTAGATTCTAGGTCAATATTGGAATCCAGACATTTCTTCAAACCTTCCATATACTTTGCATTAGTATTTTCTTAAATTTATGGAGTCAGTTACAACGTAAGAATCAGACAAATTCTTCACAATTGCTTTAAATTCAGTTTTGAGTCATTTTGATTATTGCAACAAATTCAAGGGTTTCAGTTAAAGTCAGAGTATGTCCCTACTGGGGATCAACCGCAAGCTATTGACGAGCTAGTAAAAGGGGTAAGCAAAAACAAAATTCAGACTTTACTTGGTGTAACTGGTAGCGGAAAAACATTCACAATAGCTAATGCAATTCAGAAAACAGGAAAAAACACCCTAGTAATTTCACATAATAAGACATTAGCAGCACAGCTATATTCCGAGCTAAAACAATTTTTCCCAAAAAACAATGTGGGCTATTTTGTCTCATACTATGACTATTATCAACCCGAATCCTACATGCCTCAAACTGACACCTACATCGAAAAAGACACCCAAATCAATGAAAAAATTGAAAAAATGCGACTAGAGGCAACTGCAATGCTGCTCTCAGGTGAGCCAACAATTATTGTTGCAACAGTGTCTTGTATTTACTCACTTGGCTCGCCTAGAGAATGGGAAGACATGTCAGTTACAATAAAAACTGGACAAGAAATTTCTCGCTCAAGTATAATCAAAAAATTAGTTAATGCACGATACGAAAGAAATGATTTGGTAATAGAGCCAGGAAACTTTCGTGTAAAAGGTGACACACTAGATATTATTCCAGCATATTCAGAAGACATTGTCAGAATTTCTCTATTTGGCGATGAGGCAGAAAAAATAACTCTGCTTGATCATGTGTCACTAAAAGAAAAACGAAAGGTGTCACAAATCAAAATTTATCCTGCAAAGCACTATATCATAGCAAAAGATGTCAAAGACAAAGCGATTAAATCAATTAGAGAAGAGCTAAAACAAAGACTACCTGAGCTAAATGAGCTAGAGCGACAACGCCTTGAGATGAGAACTAAATATGATTTAGAAATGATTCAAGAGCTTGGTTACTGCTCTGGAATTGAAAATTATTCAAGACACTTTGATGGCAGAAAGCCTGGAGAGCAGGCATTTTGTCTGCTAGACTTTTTTGGCGATGATTTTCTACTAGTAATTGATGAGTCACATGTTACAATGCCCCAAATGCATGGAATGTACAAAGGAGACCATTCTAGAAAAAAAGAGCTAATAACCTATGGATTTAGGCTACCAAGTGCATTTGACAACAGACCACTAAAGTTTGAAGAGTTTGAAAAATACATCAAAAATACAATCTTTGCCTCAGCTACACCATCAGAGTATGAAAGAAAAAAATCATTTCAAATTGTAGAGCAATTAGTACGTCCTACAGGACTGGTTGACCCACCAGTTGAGGTCCGGCCAACTAAAAACCAAATGGATGATCTTATTTCAGAAATCAACAAGCGTGCAAAAAAAGACCAGCGTGTACTAGTTACTACACTTACAAAAAGGATGGCAGAAGACCTTGCCGAATATCTTTCCAAAAAAGATGTCAAGGTTCGATACATGCACTCTGAAATTGAAGTCCTGCAAAGAACTGAGCTTATTCGCCAACTTAGACTAGGCGAGTTTGATGTTCTAGTTGGAATTAACTTACTCCGAGAGGGCCTTGATATTCCCGAAGTTTCACTAGTTGCAATTTTAGATGCAGATAAAGAAGGATTTTTACGAAACAATACTAGTTTAATTCAGACATTTGGTCGAGCAGCAAGAAATGTAGATTCTGCAGTAATCATGTATGCAGATATAGTAACACAGTCAATGAAGGCTGCAATGTCAGAAACAAATCGACGCCGAACAAAACAGTTAGAGTATAATAAAAAATTCAATATAACGCCAAAAACAATCATAAAGTCAATTCCAGAACAAGAAACAACACTAGATGATATCAAAAATAAATCAACTAGTGATCTGACACGCGATGCAATTGATATTGAGGCCACAATGAAAAAATATGCCGAAGACTTGGACTTTGAGCGAGCAATAGAGTGCAGAGAACGATTAAAAAGAATTCAAACGGAGATTGAAAGGAAAAATGAAAAACGATAAGCTAAAGATTCGTGGTGCAAGGCACCATAATTTAAAAAATATAGATGTTGATATTCCGAAAAATAAACTAGTTGTAATTTCAGGATTATCTGGCTCTGGCAAGTCAACTTTGGCATTTGATACTATTTATGCAGAAGGGCAGAGAAGATACGTCGAGTCACTTTCAGCTTATGCAAGACAGTTCTTGGAGATGATGGACAAGCCAGATGTTGATTCAATTGAAGGCTTGTCGCCAGCCATTTCAATCCAGCAAAAAACTACAAGCAAAAATCCTCGCTCAACTGTTGGCACCACAACTGAAATTTTTGACTATCTCAGACTACTTTATGCAAGAATAGGTATTCCTCACTGCCCAAATTGTTCTCGCAGGATATCAAATCAGTCAATTGAGACTATTTGTGACTCTGTTCTCAAGGATTTTGATGGAAAAAAGGTACTCGTTTTAGCCCCAATTATTCAGCGAAAAAAAGGAACCTATGAGAAGTTATTTGAGCAGATAAAAAAAGACGGCTATTCCCGAATTCGATTAGATGGAGAAATAACATCACTTGATGAAAAGATTCCACCACTTGACAAACAAAAGTGGCACTGGATTGAAATTGTAGTTGACAGAATTACAACAACAAAGGCAGAAAAAAGCAGACTATTTGAGGCAATTCAAAATGCACTAAAGGCTGCAAATGGTCAAGTAATGATTGCTGCAGATAAAGAAAACAAAATATTTTCACAAAACAATGCATGTCCTCATTGTGGCGTAACAATTGGGGAGCTAGAACCACGAACGTTTTCATTTAATTCTCCGTTTGGCTCTTGCAAAGCTTGCAATGGCCTTGGAGTAAAAATGGAGTTTGATGCAGATTTAGTTATACCAGATAAGACAAAGTCAATTCTTGATGGAGCAATTGTTCCATGGAGTGGTAGGTTCCAATCATTTCGCAGGCAAGAGCTACGAGCAGTAGGCAAAAAGTTTGGGTTTAATTTAATGACGCCAATTAACAAGATAAAACCAAAACATCTTGATTTCATACTACATGGTACTGACAAGAAGATACACTTCCAGTATCAATCAAAGTCAAGTGATTCTCGCTGGGAGTACACAGATTACTTTGAAGGAGTGTTAGATAACCTACACCGAATCTTTATGGAGACAGATTCAGAAGCAAAACGAGAATGGCTAAAACAGTTTATGCTACAAACCCCGTGCAATTCTTGCCATGGAAAAAAGCTAAAACCTGAAGCACTTGCTGTTAAGATTAATGGAAATGGTATCATGGATGTCTGTGATTTATCAATATATGCGTGTTATGACTTTTTTCAAAACCTAAAGCTAACTGAAACAGAAAGCTACATTGCTCGTGATGTTCTAAAAGAGATCAAAGCACGTTTAGAATTTCTAAAAAACGTTGGGTTGACATATCTTACACTGAATCGTTCTAGTGCCACTCTATCAGGAGGGGAATCACAAAGAATACGTCTTGCTACACAAATTGGTTCTAATCTAACCGGTGTGTTATACGTATTAGATGAGCCAACAATTGGTCTTCATCAAAGAGACAATGCCAGACTCATTAAAACGCTCACAAAGCTGCGAAATTTAGGAAATACAGTCATCGTAGTAGAGCATGACGAAGAAATAATACGAAATTCGGACTGGATGATTGACCTGGGGCCAGGTGCAGGAGTGCATGGAGGAAATATAGTTTTTCAAGGAACAGTTGACCAGATTCTAAATGGTCACAAATCAATTACGGGAGAATATCTAAAAGACAAATCACTAATCAAGCTCAAAGAAAAAAAGCGACAAGATAAAGGAAAGTTAATTGTCAAAGGTGCAACAGCTAACAATCTTAAAAATATTACAGTTGAATTTCCGTTAGGCAAGTTCATTACAGTTACTGGGGTGTCAGGGTCTGGAAAATCTACACTAATTAATGAAACACTACTAAAGGGACTAGAGTCACACTTTTACAAAACAACCAAACGAGCTGGAAAACACAAAGAAATCATAGGACTGGATAAGATAGATAAAGTAATTGCAATTGACCAGTCTCCTATTGGAAGAACTCCCCGCTCAAATCCGGCAACATACATTGGAGCATTTACACCGATTCGAGAGCTTTATTCTAATACAGAGTTGTCAAAAGAAAAAGGATATTCTCCAGGTCAGTTCTCATTTAATGTAACTGCTGGCCGGTGTTATGCATGTGAGGGAGATGGAGTAAAACAAATTGAGATGCAATTTTTATCTGATGTTTTTGTAAAGTGTGATGAATGTAAAGGAAAGCGATATAATTCTGAAACACTATCTGTTCATTACAAGGGTAAAAATATTTCAGACGTGCTAGACATGACAGTTTACGAGGCACTAAAATTCTTTGAGAACATTCCTGCAATTAAACGAAAGCTTCAAACAGTTTATGATGTAGGACTTGGATACATCAAGCTAGGACAACCATCCCCAACCTTATCAGGGGGGGAAGCACAACGAGTAAAACTTGCATCAGAGTTATCAAGGCAAACTACTGGCAACACAGTCTACTTATTAGATGAGCCAACAACTGGACTTCACTTTGCTGATGTGCAAAAGCTTCTTGATGTCTTAAATCGCCTAGTAAACATTGGTAACACGGTAATTATAATTGAGCACAACATGGATGTGATAAAAAATTCAGATTGGATAATTGATCTTGGTCCAGAAGGAGGAGACGAAGGAGGCCAAGTTGAGGCTTGCGGAACGCCCCAGCAGGTAGCAAAAACGCCAACCCACACAGGAAAATTCCTCAAAACGTTCATGAAAAGATGAAATTTGATATTTCCAAAATAAGCATCCCGTCTCATCCTGGAATCTATTTGATGAAAGACCAAAAAGACTCCATCATCTATATTGGAAAAGCAAAAAATCTCAAAAAACGTGTAAAGTCGTATTTTTTAAAAAATCAAAACTATAAGACACAAAAACTTGTTGAAAAAATTTCAGACATAGAATTTGTTTTAACCGATAATGAAAGCGAAGCATATCTTTTAGAATCAAACATGATAAAGCGTTACAGACCAATCTATAACATTGAACTCAAAGACCAACAGCGTTATACGTATCTAAGATTAACTGATGAAAAATATCCAAGACTTTTAGTTGCTAGAAGAGTTAGAACAGGCAAATTTTTAGGTAAAGGAAAAATATTTGGACCTTTTACATCTGGCAGTTCAAAGCTGCTAACAATTGGAACATTAAGAAAAACATTCAAAATTAGAATTTGCAAAACCTTACCAAAAAAAATGTGTCTTGAATATCACTTGGGAAATTGTGAAGCCCCATGTGAGTTCAAAGAAGCTCAAGATAGATACTCACACCACATATCTAATCTTGAATCAATTCTAAAAGGTAAGCAGCAAATGAAAAACTTCGCAGAAAAGTTACAAAATGAAATGAAAAAAGCTTCAGAATCCTTGCAGTATGAACGTGCAAAAGAAATTAGAGACACGCTACACAGGCTTGGAAGTCTTGAGACTAAACAAAAAATGGAGTATGCTGAAAGCGCCCCAGCCGAAGACTATTTTGGAATAAAACAGGAAGAACATACTGCACTAATTATGACACTACGACAAACACATGGCATAATTCGTGACGCTAATCGTTTCTCATTTGATTTAGTTGGAGATAATTCATTTTCAAATTTTCTTTACCAGTATTATACTACAAACCAAATTCCAAAGTATATTGTAGCGAGTGAAATTCCAGAAAACAAAAAACTTCTAGAATTACTTCTTTCAAAAACTGCTGGATTTGATGTAAAAATCATCAAGCCATTGCGTGGAAAACGAAAAGAGATGATCAACCTTGTTATGAAAAATATTAATCTAATCCAGGCAAAAGGTGCTGAACCAGGTCTAGTGGAACTCCAAGAGAGGTTAGATCTACCTGAAATCCCCAAAATTCTAGAATGCTTTGATATATCAAACCATGGTGCACAGTATGCTGTAGGTTCTATGTCACGGTTTGTAGATGGAAGGCCTGATAAATCAGGTTATAGGAAATTCAAAATTAAAACAGTTTCAGGTCGTGATGATTATTCAATGATTTCAGAAATTGTAAAGCGTCGGTACTATAGATTAGCTGAAGAAAATTCAAAGCTTCCAGATCTTGTGTTAATTGATGGAGGAAAAGGACAACTTAAAGCTGCACTAAAGTCACTTCAAAGCGTTAGAGTAAATGTTCCTTGTGCATCATTAGCAAAAAAACAAGAAGAAGTTTTTGTTCCAAAAAGAAATGAACCTATAATTATTCCAAGAAAAAGTCAAGCACTAAAAATTCTTCAATATGCCAGAGATGAAGCACATAGATTCGGTGTTGCATACAATAGATTGCTACGTAAGATACCAAATTAAAAAAATGTCTCTAAAGTTACAAATGTCTACTGCCGAAGCACGCCTCCTACAACAAAAATTAGCTGATAAAGTACTAACAAAAGATGTTCTGCCAAAAAAACTCAAATCAATTTGTGGTGTAGACGCATCGTACAAAGGTGGAATGGTGCGTTGCGCTGCAGTGATTTTTGATTATAATCAAAAAAAGGTTGTAGAATCCGTTACTTCTTCTTTGAATGATGCTGTACCATACATCCCAGGTTTTTTTATGTTAAAAGAGTCAAGACCTATTTTTCATACCTTAAAAAAACTAGAAAAAAAATTTGACATTTTATTAGTTGATGGCAATGGACAGTTACATCCCAGACATTGTGGATTGGCCTGTTATGTTGGATTAATGCTTGATAAACCAGTTATTGGTGTAGCAAAAAAATTGTTATGTGGAACTGTACATTCTGATTCAAAGGTAAAATATGATGGCAAAGTAGTAGGTTTCCAACTAAATCAAGGAAAAAAGAAAATTTTCGTTAGTATTGGTAACAAAATTAGTCTGAAAACTGCAGTAAAAATCGTCAAACACTTAACCTTAGAGCAAAACTGGTACCCAGAACCACTCAGACTAGCAGATTTGAATTCAAAATCAGTTAAATGAAATAATTTATGAGAATATTTTTAGAACATTTTTGCAAGTTTTTTTAGGAAATATTCCCATCCTGCATCAAGAAGGGCAAATATCTCACATCCTTCCAGTCTTGAATGAGTTAATGTAACTTTTGTTTTGTCAGAATCAATTGATTCAAGTGTCCAGGTAACAATTGAATCTGGAAACTTTGGATCATCAATAGGTTTCCAAGAATAAACCAGTTTTTTGTCAGGAATAACTTCAATTACTTTACCTTTAACTACATAATCTTGATCAAGCATTTCACTTTTTTCTTTTAAGAAACGAAACATCATATTCCCACCTTCATGTAATTCCAAAACGGGAACATCAACCCACCATTTTGGTAATTCTTTTTCATCACTAATTGTTTTGAAAACGTTTGCTGGACTAGAATTAGCTACAATTGTTTTTGTAATTTCAGATTTTTCCATTTGGCATCAAATTAATTATTTTCTATTAGTTGTAGTCTCTTAACAACATTATTTTTTGTTATATTGGCATTCAAAAAATGCCACTATATTTCTTTTATGGATCTAGATTATATCATTTAGGCACGTAACAATAGGTATGCGGTTAGTAAGAGAATGTAAGCATTGTGGAAGAGAATTTGAAAGTATGAAAAGTGATTTTTGTTCTTACAAGTGTGCTGAAGAAGTTTCCTAGATCCGTTACAAAATACATTAACTGTAATAAAAAAAGAATCCTCCAGATTACATTTTCAAAGTACTAGAGGGGGCTTTTCTTTATAATAGCTCTTTTAGCAGTAGTTTTCTTTCTTGCCCTTTTTCTAGAGGCTTTTCTTGCTGCAGCTTTTCGTTTTACTTTATTTCTTGCTCTGGTACGTACGGCTTTTCTTACTGCTGCTCTACGTTTTGCTAGTGAAATACGCATGATTTAAAATTCAAAATCATTAGCCAAATATGATGAGAGTCACAAAATCTTGCTTCCTTTATGAAAATTTACCAAATTCGTATCTAAAAGACATAGATTTTGATTAAGACTTTTCTTAAAGTACCCCCATTACCAAATATGGACTATAAGAACCTCATAGATACGATTATGGGCCTTGATGAAAACATTCGATATGCAACCATTTGCGATATGGATTCAAATCAGGTTGAAACTCGCCATAGGGAAGGAGTAACAAATTATCTTTCTGACGATGAGACAAAAGAATCCCTAGATCATGCAGTTAGCTCATGGAAATCAAGAACAAAAATATCCAATAAAATTGGCAAAGGAAAATACGTACTTGCAGTATATGAAAAACTAAGACGAGTAACTGTGCCCTTGGACAATGATCACTTGCTTTTAGTAACAATTGATAACCAAGGCGGTCAATCAGAAATCATGGGTAAAATAATGAATCAGATATATGGTGACTATACCCAATACTAAACAAAATTTTCTTCTTTTTTATTAAGCTCGTTTAGAATTTGATTTAATTTGACAATCTAGTTAATGTTGAATCATTTAATGGATTTTTTGATCGCACTGAGAATTTCTACGTAAGTGTTTTAATACTTTATGAGCAATTTCAGGTACGCAAGCAACAACTGAAGCCAATCCCCAGGTAGCAGCATATAGCTGCAATCCAAACGACACAGCAAGTTTGGATCAAAAAATTAATACAACCTATCTTTATGATGAAAAAGAGTTATCAAAAGAACTATCGTCCTTACAAAATATTGATTCACTTGGAACCCAACTATCTTCGATTTTGGGACTAGATGACTTGGAGGCAAAAATTTATCTAAATTTGCTCAGAGTTGGACCAATTTCAGCAAGTGCATTAGCTAAAGATATCGATATTGAAAGAACAAAAATGTACAGAACAATTGAAAAATTAATCAATCAAAACATAGTGTCTTCAACATTTTCAAAACCAAAATTATGCATTGCTGCTGAACCAGAAGAAGTTCTCAAAATGATTATGCAAAGAAAAGAAGATGACTTGAAAAAATTAAAAATGACTAAGGTCCAAGTTATCAAAAAAATCAAAGAAATTATCCCTATAAAAAATTCTAAAAATGTTCCTACATTTCATATCATTCAGGGAAGTACAAACATTTACTCTGATATTGGCAAACTAATTGAAAACTCTAAAAA
>DRGT01000085.1 GCA_011055585.1 Candidatus Nitrosopumilus sp.
ATAATTAATTTGGAATTTTTACAGAATCTAATTCTATTTTAGAAAGATAATTTTTTGATATATTTTCGAAAAACATTTCTATTTTTTCTATTCCTGCAACTAGTCTTGGGGCGTTAATTTTTACAAATTCCTCTTTCTCAGAAGCGGTTTTTGGTGGATTTGTTAGATAGTATTCATAGGCTTTTGTACCATCATAATCCACAAATGCCATTCTAGCGCTAAAGTCTGTTCGTTCAAGAACTAAACTATCTCCAGCAACAATTGCAGTGTGATATGGATGCTGAATTATCGATTCTGCAAATTTTTGTGATGTTGTTATTCCAACACGATTTAATGCAGGAGTGTAGTGATTAAAGTCAGCGAGAAGATAGAATGTTGCTTCAGGTTTTGTGGTTTTTACTCCATCTATTTTATTTAATGCATGAAAGATGTACTCTCCCATTATTTCATGAATTGTTCTTGTGATTTTGAAATATTCATCCATTTCTTTGCTAATTTCAAAACCTGCAACTGCCGCATATTGTATTGGACTAGACACGGCAGTATATTCAGTAGCTAAAATTTTCTTAAATTGAGATTTTACATTTAATGCATGTTGTGGAAAAATTACATAACCTAATCTATAACCCCCAGATGCATGAGATTTTGATAATCCGTTTGTAACAAAAGTTCCTTCAGGATAAATTTTAGCCATACTAATAAATTTACTAAAATCATAAGTTGTTTGTGCATAAATTTCATCAGAAATTATCATGATGTTTTGTTCCCTACACACTTCAGCAATTTCTTCTAATTCTATTCCATCATAAACTAGACCTGTAGGATTATTTGGGTTATTAAAGATGAGAATTTTTTGTCTATCATGTAATCGTAATGCTAGTTTTCTAAGATCATATGCTAAAATTTTCTTATTTTCTCTGGTTGGAAGCATATGAAAGTTTTTCTTTAAGAGTCTGATTTGTGGTAGATAACCTAACCAAGCTGGTGATGGAAGAATTACTGTTCCGTGAAGAATCTCAAGTAAATTGTAAATTAATTCCTTAGTTCCAGGGCCAACGTAAACTCTTTTTGGATCAACGTCGATTCCAAAATAATATTTGTTATATCGAGCAATTGTTTCTCTTAATTCCTCGATTCCAGGAACTGGAGCATAGTTACCTTTATCAGAATTTTTCTTTAAGGCCTCTTGCATTATGCTTGGCACAGGAAATGGAGATTGGCCAAATGCAAATCCATAAAATCCAAAATTACATTCTGGATGAAGACAATCTGAGTGAAATTCTTTTAAAAACGTGTTTAATTTTAGGTTCTCAGGAAGCTCAATATCCTCTACTTGTTGATCTACTATGAATTTCACAGCTAACTAGCCCACATTCTGAATAAGGCTAAGCATGTCAAATGGAACAAATTTTGTGTAAGAATTTCTCAACTTAATTTTGGAATTTCATCCAAAATTTGTGGGTTTTCTAATGAAGATAAATCGCCGAGTGCATTGCCTAAAAGCTTTGATTTTAAGAGGCGTCTCATAATTTTGCCAGTTCTTGTTTTTGGCAAGTCAGATAATATCAGAATTTTTTTTGGTCTTGCGACTTTGCCAATTTTTTCAGAAATAAATTTGGATATTTCATTCTCTAAATTTTCATTTTTAAATTGCAATTCTGGGACTACAAAAATAATGATTGCTTCGCCTGTTATTTCATCAGGGATTGAAATAGATGCTGCATCAGAAATTTTTGGATTTGAAATAACACATTGTTCGATTTCTGCTGTACTTAATCGATGACCTGATATGTTAATTACATCATCGACTCTTCCATGCATATACCACAAACCATCTTCATCAACTAGAACATAATCACCATGAAACCATACATTTTCAAATCTAGACCAATAAGTTTCGATGTATCTCTTGTCATCATTTAACAAACTGTTTGTCATTCCAGGCCAGGGTGCCTTTACCACCAGATATCCATTTTTGTTTTTAACAGAATTTCCATCATCATCAAACACATCAAGATCAATACCAGGGCATGGAATTCCAACAGTTGTTGGTTTTAGTCTCATTCCGGGAAAAACAGATAACAATGCACCACCGATTTCTGTTCCACCAGACAAATTCATAATCGGAATCCTTTTTTTACCTACTTTTTCAAATAGCCACCACCACGATTCTTCGTCAATTGGTTCACCAGTGGTTGGAATGTTACGAATTTTTTCCAAGTTGTGACTCTTTAATGGTTCAACATTATTTTTTTTAAATAATCTAACAGCAGTTGGCGAGATTCCAAAAATTGTTGCCTCATATTCATCTAAAAGATTCCAAATTATATTATAGTCTGGCCAATCTATAGCACCATCATAAATTACGGCAGATGAGCCCATTTCTAAAAGACCATAAACATTCCAAACTAACCCCGTTATCCAACCAATATCTGCAGGCCAAAAAAGAATGTCGTTTTGATGCATGTCAATCAAATATGCTGCCTGATGACCCGCAAAAACTGAAAATCCACCATGAGAATGAATCACACCTTTAGGCTTACCAGTAGTACCAGAAGTATAAAGAATGAACAAAGGATCTTCTGAATCCATAATTTCAGTTACGCAGGAATCAGATTGGTTTGAAATTAATTCATAATAAAATACTAAAGAATCAGATTTTTCATAACTATCTACACCCTTGTAATTAACTACAATTGTTTTTTCTATGTTAGCGTCTTTTATTGCTTCATCAACAGCGGGTTTTTGTGAGATTTTTTTTCCTTTTCTTTGAAAACCATCAGAAACAAACAAAATTTTTGCATTACAATCTTGTAATCTGATTTTAAGTGATTCGGAACTATATCCTGAAAAGATTACTGTTTGTATTGCACCAATTTTTGCACATGCTAAAATTGTAATAATTGATTCTTTAATCATTGGCATGTAAATAGCAACTACATCACCTTTTTTCACACCAAGTGATTTCATTCCGTTTGCAAGTTTATTGATATTCGTTTCCAAATCTTTGTAAGAGATTTTTGATTTTGTAGAATCTTCAGAAACAAAATAATACGCAATTTTTTCTGGGATTTTTTTTGAAAATTTTTCAACAGAAGATTTGATTATGTTAGTTTTCCCACCAACAAACCATTTAGCCCAAGGATATCCTTTTGAGAAATCAGATGTTTTTTCATAATTTTTATCCCAAATTATTCCAATGTCTTCACCTACTGCTTTCCAATACCAATCAAGATTTGTTTTTGCTTTGTATGATAACTCGGTTAATGAAGAAATTTCATGTTTGTTCATAAAAGATTGTATGTTTGAATTTTTAATTTGTTCTTCAGATGGAGTAAAAACAAAATCTGACAATATGTTTTAAGATGACAGTTTTTTCTTAATTATGTTTAGGGTAAGAGTGGGATCAGCTTTTCCTTTTGTTTTTTGCATAACTTTTCCTACCAAAAAGTTAATGGTTTGAGGATTTTTTTTGGCTTCTTCTACTGCTTTTTTCTCTTGAGATATTACTTCATCAACAATCTTTGTCAATTCTAATTCGTCAGATATATACCCTAAACCGAGTTCGGAAATAACTTCTGAGAGTGATTTTCCTGTTTTTACTCCATCTGAAGAACAAATTAAAAATTCAAACATACAATCTTTTATGAAC
>DRGT01000086.1 GCA_011055585.1 Candidatus Nitrosopumilus sp.
ACTATGCCATAAAATGAAAGAAATTCTTCAAGGCATGATGGATACCATGTATGCTATCAAACCACCTAGAATTACAGCATTAGAAGATCTACATCAAGCTGAAACGAGGGGTCCATTTAGTATCTTAATTGGAACGATTCTTTCTGCAAGAACTAAGGATGAAACCACTACCAAAATTGTAAAAAAATTATTTTCTAGATATAGAACTGCGAAAGCTCTTGCAAATGCTAAAGTCAAAGATGTTGAAAAAATTATTAAATCAATTGGATTTTATCATGTCAAAGCTAAGAGAATAATTGAGGTTGCATCAATAATAAATTCACAATACAGTGGCAAAGTGCCTGATGATTTTGAAAAACTAGTTAATCTACCTGGTGTCGGAAGAAAAACTGCAAATTGTGTTCTCGTTTATGCTTTTGACAAGCCTGCAATTCCTGTTGATGTACATGTTCATAGAATATCAAATAGATTAGGACTAGTGAAAACAAAAACTCCTGAAGAAACTGAAATGGAGTTGATGGAAAAAATTCCAAAAAAATATTGGCTGAAAATTAATGATACTTTTGTAATGTATGGTCAAAATATCTGTAAACCAATTTCTCCAATGTGCAGTATTTGTAAGATTAAAAGAAAATGTAATTATTATAAATCTAAGGAGAGCGCTTCTTAGTCAAAAACAAAATAGCTGCAATTATTCCAACGCCAGCGGTAATGTAAAATGGAACTAGAAAAAGTTGGTTTTGAGCAGGATCAGCAGAAAGAAATTCCATCTCTAAACTTCCAGAAGTCGTTGCAGGTGGATCAGTTGGAGATTCCATTCCATGAACAGAGTAAGAACCTATAGCAAAATTGTCAACATTCAAATTTGAAACAACAATTCTGAGCCCGTTGTTAACTGTAAGACCTGCCGTATTAGTGAATGAAATAATTGACTTTGCGTCTGGAGTCCATCCTCTTTCTAGTACAGTATGAACAAGTACATATCCCATATCAGGAAGCTGAACAGCAATCCAAAATTTGTGATCAGGTGGACTACCCATTCCAATTTCTATGAATTTGTCTTCAATTTCTGCGTCATAGAATCGTAAAACTGCATTACCATTTGGATTTCCATATAGCAATTTGTTGTCTATAGTAACTTGCCAGCTAATAGCATGAATGTTTTCTAGAATAATTGGAGAAGCATCTCTAGCGATTTTATTAAAATCGTCATAAGGAACTTCTTCTATATGTAAAATTAATGAAGAATTTTTTAGTTCTTGAGCATAAACTGGGTTCATAAAAATAATTGTTAAAACTCCAATCAGAAAGTAACATTTCATAAGATTTTTCATTTTGGCGCGAATAAATACCTAGTCAACAAAGGGTTTGTCGTAACCAAGAATTATTTTTGAAACTTCTGGTCTCAAAATAAATTCTGATGGTGCTTTACCTTCCTGAATCATTTCTCGAAGTTTTGTTCCACTAATTTGTTCTCGTGATTCAACATCATGTGGACATGCTTTTTGGTTTGTGAATGTAAGACATTTTTTACAATAGAAAAATGCGGGAAAGAAAATTGGAGTGATTTGCAAGTCAGGATAATCATCAAAAATTTTGTGAGCTGCAAATGGATCATAATAATTTCCGACACCGGCATGATCTCGCCCTATAATGATGTGAGTACATCCATAGTTTTGTCTCATGATTGCATGATGGATTGCTTCTTTTGGTCCTGCATATTTCATTTCAGTATGAAGTGTAGCAAGTTTACATCTATTTTGTGGATAGTAATTCTCGATTAATGTTTCATAGCACTTTACAATCACTTCATCAACAAAATCACCAGATTTTTTCTTTCCAATTAATGGATTAACAAAGACACCATCTCTTGTAGTAATAGCTGTTTTTTGAAGCATTTCATGTGCAACATGAGGCGGATTTCTTGTTTGAAAGGCTACAATTGTTTTCCAACCTGCTTCTTGGAATATTTTTCGGGTTTGTTGAGGAGTCATTCTGTATTTTCGAATTTCTGTTTCTTGAGGCTTTTGTATGAAATCAATTTTTCCTCCCACTAAAACGTCTTTTAGGGAATGTGTTTTGGCGACGCCAGGATGTTTAATATCAGTTGTGCCATAAACTCCTTGAGCCATTTTTTCTTTGTCAAAAGAAAATGTTTCTTCTACATTGAGAATTGCTATGCCTGTTCCTTCAGGATTTTTCAAAAGTATGTCTCCGGCTTCTTTCATTTTTTTGGCAGTTTCATTATCGACATCTAATACGGTGGGCATTGTCCATGCTAGTTCATTTGCAAGTCGTCCTTTGGAAATTACTCTCTCAAAATCCTCTTGGCCTAAGAAGCCTTCTAGTGGACTGAAAATTCCATCGGAAATGTTTTCAACATCATTTGCTAAACCTTCGGTAATAGTAATTGAGAATAATCCTGACGGATCTTTTTTTGTTAAACGATTTACTAGCTTACCGCCATGTGGTTTTATTCCTACAGTGTTATCTGCCATAATTTCTAATCACTGTTATCCATGTGAAGGCCACATTCTTTATGTTCCTTTGACTCCCACCACCAGCGACCGGCTCTCAGGTCTTCACCGTCTTTAATTGCTCTAGTACACGGTTCACATCCAATACTTGGATAGCCTTTATCGAGTAGTTTGTGATATGGAACGTTATTCTTTTTTATGTAATCCCAAACTTGATCCCATGTCCAATCAATCAAAGGATTAATTTTTACAATGCCATCATATTTTTCATCAATTTCAAGCATTTTCGCATCTTTTCTTATTGAAGTTTGATCATGTCTTATTCCAGATATCCATCCGTCTAGATTTTTTAACATCCTTCTCAATGGATGAACTTTACGAATTCCACAACAAAGATGTCTATTTTCAACGCTATCATAGAATAGATTAATTCCTTTTGTTCTAACCATTTCTTCTACTTCTTGAGCATCTGGAAACAATACTTCAAAATTGATATTGTATTTTTTTGAAAGCTCATCCATTATGTCATAAGTTTCTTCATTCAATCTGCCAGTATCAAGAGTAAAGAATCGCGATTTTGGGTTTATTTTCACCATCATATCAATGATAACAGAATCTTCTGCTCCAAAGCTTGAAGCCTTTGCAACTCTAGGATGAAGATTATCGAATGCCCACTGAAGAGCATCTTGGGGTGTTTTTAGTGTAGGATTAATTTCATCTAATTCTGCTTGAGTGAATTTTCCCATGATAAAATTTGCATTAGTAGTTTTATAATGATTACGAGATGATTTTTGTTCTAAATTATAAACAGCTTTGAATAACTAACAAAAATGAGCGAAAATGCGTTTGTGGTGGTTTTTCCATCA
Organism: Candidatus Nitrosopumilus sp.; assembly: GCA_011055585.1. Next base: position 3,344 of record DRGT01000086.1, read on the forward strand.
ATTTTTGCTAAGAATAAAGTAAACCAACTAGAATCAAATATTAAAAAAATACTAAAAATTAAAAATCAAGAATTTAGAAAAATTAAACGTGATGATTCTGTAATTGTTATTGATGCTAACGATCCTGTATTTGCTTCATCTGCAATAAATTTACTTTTTGGGATAAAAAAAGTAGCAATTGCAAAACAAGTAAAAAATGATTTTAATACAATTGTTTCTGAAATCACAAAAATTGGATCAAATCTTCTTCTTAAAGGAGAAAAATTCTATGTACAAGTAGAAGGATTTTCAACTGGTTTCCTTACAAAGGATATTGAAATTTCTGCGACATCATCAATTATTGAAAAAACAGTAAAGCTTGGAGCAAAACCTGGAAGCGAAGAAAAATACGATAAACTTCTTTACACTTATCTTACAAAATCTAATGCTTACGTTTGTGTGTATGTTGATGATGGATTTGGTGGCATTCCTTACAATTCTCAAAACGAAAGGGTAGTATGTGCAATATATGACGAATTATCAGCAATTTCTTGCCTTGAAACAATCAAAGAAGGATTTGATGTAAAAATAATTGTTTGCTATAAACAAAAATCAGATCTCACTAATTTAGTAAAAATTTTAAATCAAATTTTACCAAGAACCACAAGATCGAAAATTGACGTAGAATTTTTTCAAATTCCAATTAAGGGTTCAAGCTCAAAAAGCCTGTTAACATTGATAGATTCAGTTACTGAAATTTTAATTCGTGTGGCAAAAGCCAATAAAATTAACAAAATTTCACTTGGATTATCTCATTTAATTTTTCCTTCAAGTTTTGTAGAAAATTCTATAAAACAGGTTTTTAGGAATAATTTTACTTCATTAATTCCCCTTTCAGGCTTAGATGATAGAATCTTTGAAGATGCTAAAGAATTAGGATTAGGAAAATATCTTTCTAAAATAGAAAAATTAGGTAAGATGAGTTTTTCAAAACAATATGCATCTAAAGTTGAAATCAAGAAAATTGTTGAAAATACCTTGAAAAAAAGAAAAATTGTTTCAATTGTAATAGGTCCAAATAATGTTCATGAAATTCTTGATTCACTAGAAGAAAATCATTGAGAATTTAAACGGCTAAAGTTAACGGGAATATTATGAAAAAGATAGGAGAATTCATCTATCCGTGGGGCAGTGGTCACTATTCTAGAATGATGAGATTAAATGAAGTGCTTCCAGATTATATCAAAGAAGAATTTGAAATTCATTTTTCAAGTAAGGATCATGTTTATGAAAAACTGTTAGAAAATTTTCCAGAGAAACGTGAACAGATTCATGAAATTTTAATGCCTACACCAATTGATGGAAAATTTGGTCCAAGTGTTTCACTATCCATGATGAATCTACTGTTACCAATTGCTACTAATCCACCCTTGGTAAAACAAATTGCAAGTTATCTAAAAGATGAAGGTAAATTATTTAATAAAGAAAAGTTTGATCTCGTAATTAATGATGGGGATATGGGTGCCAATGTACTTGCAGGGCGAAGGGGAATACCAAGTGTCTTTATTACAAATCAGTTTATGCCAAAACTTTGGAAATCAAGATTTTACTTTTATCCATCATTAATTTTTGTTGCTAAACAAATTGCCAAAGCCACAAGAATTCTAGTTGCAGACTCGCCTCCTCCATACACTATTTGTGAATATAATCTGAATTTTCCTGAAAAATTAAATGATAAGGTTACTTTTGTTGGTCATTTTCTTAATAATAAAACAAATCCAAAGCAAGCAAAAACTGATCTAGAGAATTTAATTCAAGATTCTGAATTTGGGTATTGGATGCGAACAGGTAACAAATCTACTAATGACGGAACTGGTGAAAAATACGAACAAGTTTTCAAGCAAGATGAGATAAGAGATGAAAAACGAGTTGTTTCTCATGCTAGAAAAGATCCTTCAATTGACAGAGTTTTAGATAAAGATGGAAGAAGCTACTTAATTTCTGAGGCTGTAGAAAAGAAAATTGATTGGATTCAGATAGATGTTGGATATTTATCAGAACAGGAAAAAAACACAGTTTTGAATTTATGTAAATATGCAGTTGTTAATGGATCTCATACTGTAATGGGAGAAATTTTAGGGGATAAGGCAAAACCGATTATTGGAATGCCAGTATATGATGAACATACTAATCAAATAAAATGGGCTGAAGAAAAAAATCTAGGAATTTTAGCAAACAATGAAAAACAGGTTGCTAGTGCCATCACCACTATCAAAAACAACTATAGCAAATTTGAAGAAAGTCTACACGAATTTTCAAGGAATTTTGTTAGAAATGGAGCTGAAAATTCTGCAAAAATTGTTAACGATGTTCTCGAAAATAAGAAATAATAGCTTTCTCATATTATATTAGATGTCTGGTACGCGGTATGTTCGATGGGCGAACTGACCGTGTAATCGGGATGACGATATAATCCGCGTACCAGATTTTCTTTTGAATAATTTTGCCTTACGATCTTATCGTTAAGTGGGAACGCTTTTATGGAAAAAATTTGGTCTAGTCATCATTGCCAAACTGTCCAGAGTGTGTAGCAAGAGAAAAGAAAGCCATTATGGAACAAAATGCAGAGAATCCAGACGTTGATTTAAGTAAGCTTTTTGAAGAAATTGAAATTCCAATGAAATTTGACCCAATTACAAAACACTTCATTTGTAAAAGATGTGGATTATATGCCACAAGAGAACAAGTTGGAGATATTCGTGAACGTCTAAATCGTAAAGAAACTACTAGACAAGATAGACAATATGACTATCTTGATTGGTGGCAAAAAAGCAAAAAAGAAAAACAGCAACACTAGATAAAAAATGGTAAAAAAGAAAGAAGATGTTCCAGAATGGGTTACAGATGAGATAAAAAATGCAAAATTTGAAAAACCTGTTTCTCAAACAGAAACTGGATATATTTTAGAAATTTACGAAAGTGATGGAAAAATTGATACACAGTTGTATGAACCAGTTGAGGATGGAAGGCATATTGTAACTATGGATTTGCCAAAAAAAGTCAAACCTGCAGATTTAGAAAGAGGGGTTGTGTACGAATTTACATTTAATTCTATGAAAGCCCCATTGAATAAAAAAGTAGTAGAATATTTGAAAAAAGAAAAAGAAATTGAAATGAATGCAATCTACCAATTTGAATTAAAAAGTCTTGAATTGCTTGATGTTGGTTCTTCCGAGTCTACAGATGCAGAAGTAGAATAAACTAGTTTGATTTTTTACTTTTTTCTAATTGTTTTCTAAAAGCTGAACCAATTATTGGATTAATAAAAAATGGAAAGGTATGCTTGGCCCAAATTCCTGCTCGAGTTACGGAGGGAACGACAATCTCAAGTCTTCTGGAATTTGCTGCCTTTACTACTGCCTTTGCGACAGTTTCTGGGCTTAATGAAATTCCTGTAGCACGTTTTGTAAAATTTTCAAAGGAGGGATGATCAAACAAATTTGTTCTAACCATAATAGGGCTTACAACAGTAACTCCAATGCCTGTTCCATGAAGTTCGTGTTTCAAACCTTCTGAAAAGCCAAGCATAGCAAATTTTGTCGCACAATAAGAGGCAATTCCAGGAACGCCAAAACTTGCACCTACTGATGCCACATTAACTATGTGACCAAAATTTTGTTCTAACATTACAGGAAGGAAGTTCTTGATACAATAAACCATTCCAAAATAGTTTGTTTCCATTTGTGATTCGATTTCTTCAATGGTTAAATCATTGATTTTACCATAAATTACAAAACCAGCATTGTTTACCAGAATATCCACTCTACCAAATTTATCCAATACATTTTTTGTCATTTGTTTTACTTGAGATTTTTGTGAAACATTACATGTACAAACTAATGTTTTAACATTAAATTTAGAAATCTTTTTTTCTACAACAAGAAGTTTTTCTTTTCTTCTTGCTACTAAAACAATGTTTGCGCTCTTTTTTGCGAATTGAATTGCTGATGCTTCCCCAATTCCACTAGATGCCCCTGTGATAATTACTACCTTATTTTTAAAATCCTTATTATTCAAAATATAATTTGAAAAATAAAGTATTACTATTTAATGTCAGCTTTCGTGTATTTACCTAAGGCTAATTTCATTAATAAGAACCAAGTTATTACTATTGGTACATAGTAAGTTGCAATTCTCCAGGCAATAACTGCGTTCCATTCTACGCTTCCTTCTGCTATACTAAAATCAAATGGGTTTAGATTATTCAAATAAGCTACAATTCCAAATTCTGCCAAACCAGAACCCCCAATAGTAATGGGCAAGTTTCCAATAGCATTTGCTCCCATTACAGCCATAATTGAATCAAATGCATTGATCACATAACCAGTATCAGTAGCAATAATCATGAAAGTAATTCCGTAAAAGATCCAAGAAACAATGGATAATGCAAATGCATTAAGAAATACTTTGTTTGATTCTTTTGTTTTGAGATTTTTTCTACTCATTACACAAACTTCTCCCATCCAGAGATTTGTTTGTTCCACAAATTTTTTTCCTTTTTCTTTTACTAGTTTTGTTACAAGTTTAGAGATCACTTTTGGTAGCTGGAAAGTTCTTTTTGAGGTAAGAAAGAACAAAATCATCCAAAGTGTGGTAACAAAAATACTTGTTCCTAGAATAATTGCTGCTACTACATATGAGCCCATAAGCAGAGCAACAATCCCTGCCATGATAGATAGCAAACCTGCAGCAAAGACCTCAGTTACAATATCTAAAATGGCAACCCACATAGCTTTTGATGGGGGTACTCCTTTTTTGTGCAACCAATAGATTACAACAAATTCTGCTCCAACAAACATTGGAGTTGTAAATTTAATGAATTCACTTCCAATTCTAATTCCAGACATTTTCCAAATTGAATCAATTGGTCCAAGATAATGTCTAGCAATATAGCTAAATTTGATGCCTTGTATTCCTAATTTTACCATCATTGCAGCTACGGCAGCAACAAATGGAATTGCGCCAATTGCAAAGATATCTTCTGCTTTAATGTCAAATTGAATTGCAATAATGATAATTGGTATCATAGTTACTGGAATTGCTAAAATTCTCCAATTCATTCGATGATTTTTTTTATGGATTCAAATATAAGCCAATAAAGAACAATTACGCGAAAGATTGAAGTCAATTTTTATAGTTGGTACAGCAGGTTCAGGAAAATCGTTACTTACATCGAAAATTTATGAATATTACACAAGAAATGGAGCATTTGTAGCCATACTAAATTTGGATCCTGGTGTTGAAACATTGCCATATGCTTGTGATGTGGATGTTAGAGATCATGTAGATATTGTATCAATAATGAAACAATATGAGCTTGGTCCAAATGGTGCCCTCATTATGGCAAATGATTTGATTGCATCAAAAATAGATGCAATTCAAGATGAGATTGATAAAGTAAAGCCGGATTATTTGCTAGTTGACACCCCTGGTCAAATTGAATTATTTGCATATAGAACAAGTGGTCAATTTCTAGTACAAAACTTGAATCTTGATGAAAAGATGAGTATTTTTCTTTTTGATGGATCTCTGGTTACAACTCCTGTGAACTTTGTTTCAATTGCATTACTTGCAACATCAATAAAATTAAGACTCAATTTACCAACTATCAACGTTCTAACAAAAACAGATCTCATTGGTGATAAACTAAAAGAGATTCTTAAATGGACTACAAATCTTCCTGCGTTAGAAAATGCAATCTCTCAAGAAGTAGATGGTGAGACATATACTCTTACTACGAGTATTTTACGCGGTCTTAATTTAGGCGGATTCGCACAAGGAATAATTCCATTATCAAATGTTACTGGTGAGGGAATGGTTAATTTGGAAAGTGCATTAAGCAGAATCATTAACTTGGGAGAGGAGGTGGAAGATTAGTTGGTTAATAGTGTCACAGTAAAAGCACCATCTTCAACAGCAAATCTTGGACCAGGTTTTGATGTGTTTGGTCTTGCGTTAGATGCGTTTTATGATGAAGTGAAGCTTTCAAAGAAAAAACAAAAAGGAATTTCAATTGTTAGTGAGGATCAAATTCCAACAAATCCCGCAAAGAATACTGCAGGTATTGTGGTTAAAGCAATGCAAAAAAAATTCAAAACTAAAGATGGTTTAGAAATTAAGATCAAAAAGGGTGTTCCTGCTGGATATGGAATGGGTAGTAGTGCAGCCTCAGCAGCAGCTGCTGCTGTAGCGTTTGATAAATTGTATAAACTAAATCTTGACCAAAATTCTTTGGTAAAATTTGCAGGTGAAGGTGAAAAAGCTAGTGCAGGTTCAGTTCATTACGATAACGTAGCTGCATCTATGTTAGGAGGTTTTGTTATTGTTAGAACAAATCCTTTTGATGTGATTCAAATTAATGCACCAAAGAATCTTGCATTATGTATTGCAATTCCGAAACTTGATATTCCAGCAAAGAAAACAAAGGTTTCTAGAAGTGTTATCCCAAAAAAAATAAAGATTTCAGATAGTATTCAAAACCTTTCAAATGCGTCAGCTATTGTTGCTGGATTTATAAATAATAATCCAGAAATTATTGGAAGCTCAATTAAGGATGTAATTGTAGAACCTGCTAGAAAACACATGATACCTGGATTTAATCATGTGAAAAAGAATGCTTTGGCAGCAGGGGCTCTAGGTGTTACAATTAGTGGGGCAGGTCCCTCAGTTATTGCATTTGCAAAAAAATCATCAAATCTAAAAAAGATTTGTTCATCAATGGCAAAAGGATTCTCAAAAGCAAAGACTGATTGTAAGACAATAATTTGTAAACCCACCAACGGGGCCAGAGTAATCAAAAAATAATTTTTGGTAGGAAATAATGAAAAAAGCTGTAATAGTTTTTAGTGGAGGATTGGATTCTGTATGTGCTTGTGCATATCTTAAGTCAAGATACGATCTTTATGGAATTTCATTTTCGTACGGCCAAAGAGCAAGTCCAGAGATTAAATCTGCTAGAAAGTTTGCAAAAATTCTAGGTTTAAAAGAACACAAAATTATTGATATTGGTTTTATGCAAGATTTGTATGGCAATACAAACGTGCTAACTGACTCTAAAACGAAACTGCCATCAAAATTTGAGTATTCAATTGTTGTACCAATTCGAAATGCAGTTTTTCTTTCTATTGCAACTGCTTGGGCTTTTAGTTTGAAAGCATCATTGGTTGCTTTTGGTGCGCACAAAGGTGACAAAAATTATCCTGACTGTAGACCATCTTTTTCAAAAAAGATTGAAAGTGCATTTAACGAAGGTGAGATTGATGGTATCAAAATGGGAGTTAGAAAAGCTGTTAAAATTTGGTCACCCTATCAAAAGAATCTTGCAAAGAGTGATATGATTAAAAAGGGTTACAAAGTTTTGGGAAACTCAATTTTCAAAACATGGAGTTGTTATTCTAACAAAAAGTTTCATTGTGGAAAATGTGAATCCTGTAATAATCGTAAACTTGCATTTAAGGCTGCAAAAATAAAAGATAAAACAAAGTATATGAATTAAATTTTAACTATGATTTTCTAAAATAGGTTTCTTTAGAATTAAACCTCTGATTACAATGTACCATACAAAAAATACCAAAGTTACAATTCCATAAAACACCCAATTTTGTAATTCAGGAGACAATCCTTCAATAGCATCAGTTGATTTGAATGCAATAACCACAGCAATAGCTAATGTTATGAAAAATTCAATAGCATACCAAGTCCAGTGGGGCCATGATTCTTTTGGTATGTGAATATTGTCGTGTGTTACCACGATTGTCGTCTAGAATAAAGAGTATTTAATTTTTCAGATCTCAGAGTGGAAGTGATTCGGAGTGTGCTTTGTGAATCATTGCAACAATGTTTTCTTTTTCTATTTTATTTTGATATATTCCACGATAT
>DRGT01000087.1 GCA_011055585.1 Candidatus Nitrosopumilus sp.
AGTTTTAGACTACTTGATATCTGAATATGAAATAGTATTTAATGAATACAAAACTCAAGTAGAAGAATATGAAAGACACAATTCTGTTGGTATGAAGCAAAAACTAATCATGAACAGAATGATTCAAAATTTTATTGACTTTGAAAATGCTGATGAAGATTACAACAAACTTGTAAGTAAGAACGAATTTATTCAATCTGCATTTAAACGAGTAGAAAACGAAGCAAAATTTCAAGAATATATTAACAAAGTTGCAATAAAAATAGTAGGTGCAAACAATGGTAACAAAGTTCAAAAAATATATCATGAAGTAGCCCTTCAAAAAATTGCTGAAGAAGAAAATTGGATGTTAGTAGCTCCTGCAATGGACAGAATTATTACTCAATTTTCTAGCCCAGAAATTAAGCAACCTTTAGAGATGTATAAAGAAAAAGTACTTTATTCTATTGAAAATCTTGAGAAATCACAACAAAAACAACCAGAAATTTTAACACTCACAAATGACGTTGGCGTTCAAATAACTATCTTAGATGTTATTTTTAATGACGATAACGAAATTTTAACTCCAAGTATAATTTCAGCACAATTAAAAGACGAAATCCAATCTATCATTGCTGATTCATTAAAAATAGTAGAGGATGAAAACACAAAGATTGAAACTTATGTTGAATTACAAAGACTTGATTCTCAAGAAGAAGATGAACAAGATAGTATCCGAAAAAAGATAATTGCTTCTCAATCAGAACCTGAACCAGGAAATAATGGAAATGGTAACGGCAATGGCAACAGTGACGGCAATGACAACGGAAACGATAGTGGAAACGGCAATGGTAATGGAAAAGGTAAGGATAACGGAAAAAATGACAATAAAGGAAAAGGCAAAAAATAAGCCTTTAAAGAAGTTTAATTAAGATTTTTGAACTGTTATAGACCTGACAAAAAGGTTTTACTTCCTTCAGTCTTTTCTCTCAAATAAGGCATAACATCGCTTGCAAACTTGTCTATGCTTCCAAAGTAATTCTTTCCCCAGAATCTTATAACAAAATGATTAACTCCTGCTTTGATAAATCTCTCAAAAATAGGTATTATATCGTCTGGAGTTCCAACTGCAGTTGAAGAACGTGCGACTGGTTCGGGAATCTTCGTTGCGGCTTCACGCATCTTAACTATCCAACTTTGGTTTGACATGGAATACTCTGTAAAGTATTTTCTAAAATCAAAGCCTTCGATCTCTTTTAGATTGTGAACTCTCAATATTTCAGGTTTGAACAAACTTACTTTGACTGCTTCTTTCATTTTAGCCCAAGAAGCTTCTGCATCTTCAGAAAAATATACATCGATATCTAAAGCAAATTGAAAATTATTTTTTTCTTCTTCAGTTCTTTCATTTTCATCCATTGATTTTTTAATTTGTGCTGCATGATCTTCAAACAATTGGGGGGTATATCCTATTGGGAGCCAACCCTCTCCATATTTTCCTGTTAACTGTAATGTTCGTGTTCCACCAGATGCCATGTATGTCGGTGGATATGGTTTTCTTATTGGTGAAGCTTGTAGACAAGCTCCCTCTAACTTGTAATACTTTCCTTCAAAGTTTACAGTATGATCTGGACTTGAACCATACAGTATTTTTATCACTTGAATTTGCTCTTCCCATTTAGAAACTGGTTTTTCAAAAGGAATACAAAATTCTTTGAGATTCTGTGCTTCACCAGCTCCAATTCCTAAAATTGCTCTACCTTTTGATACTCTATCAAGTGTAATTACCGCTAATGCAATATTTGATGGATGTCGTCTTATGGCATCAGTTACACAAGTTCCTAACTCTACATTACGTGTAACTGCTGCAATTGCTGAAAGCATAACCCATGGGTCAAGTACAATTGCTTTTGACCATTGAGGAACATTTGTGTGGTCCATATAGAATACAGAATCATATCCTGTTTTGTCAGCAAGCATACATGCAGTTAGAATTTGGTCTTCAGTATAACCAGCACGAGCTACATTAAGACCATTTTGAATTCCAAACTTTAATTTTCCCAACTTTTACCCAGTAACAATACGAGATCTTTGGAGTAAATAAGTCTAACACGGGAAATTCCACTGTAATAAGTTTAGTACGAAATTCGTTGATTTCTAAAAAATATAAAAAATATAAAAAAATGGTAGAATTTTTTTACAAATTCCCTACTTTGATGTCTTCCAGACATTTCATGACATCTTCTTTTGAAACAGGAATTGGATTTGGGTCCAAGTGTCCTCTGTCAGTCATAACAGTGTCAGCTGCTTCAGAAACATCTGCTTTTAGTTCAAGTTTATCAAATCCTAATTTTTCAATAACTTGTTTGAATTTTTCGTAGAAGATTGATTTGTTGAACTTGTGTGCAATAGTGGTACAGGATGAAAGAGAGTATCCATGTGGTACACCTTCGTTTGAAAATACATATGAAAGTGCATGACCTAATGTTGTTGAACAGTTTCCAAAACCAATTCCAGATAACATTGAGCCGTATGGATAATTTTCTGGTTTGTCGTTAATTATAGCATCATAAAGAATATCAAACGCTTGTTTGCACATTGTTCTTGTAAGATCATTTCCTAGTTTGCTATCATATCCTTCTGTAGCTTGTGCACATGCATCACATACAGAATTTTTTATAATGTGTTCTGGGGTTCCATCCAAAAAATAGGAATCTACTACCGCCATATCTGCAAGGAATTTATCCTCATGTAGCAGTTTTTTCTTTCCTTCAAATTTTAGAACACAGTATGTGGTCATTTCAGCTCCAGTACCAAATGTTGTTGGAATTAAAATTTTCTTCTTTCCCAATTCTGGCGCAGCATATTTTACAACATCCATAGAACTTCCACCACCGAGTCCAATCAGAACTGATGGATCTTTATCTTTGTATTGTGAAATTACTGTATTAACGTCGTCTATTGAAGGTTCAGGAGTAACTTTGTCAAACAACGTGTAATCCTGAATTCCCATCTTGTCTAACCATTTTCCAGACAATTCTGGAGGAGCAGTTGTAACAACTAGCGCATTTTTAGGATATTCTGTTTCTCCTAAAGCATTTTCTCCAAAATTGATCACAGATGGAATTTTTACTGCATGCATGAAAAAACCAAAGTTTTTGATTATTATTATATCTTAGGAATGAAAATTTGTATTATCACTTTTGATCAATCAATAAATCCTTCAATTTATCAATTTTTTCATAAAAAGATCACAAGAGTTTAAACTTTTTTTTTTAACATTACTAATTATGGTTTAGTCCTAATGGTTAACAATTACATTAGAATTTAGTTATCAGGAAGATAAACTACAATTATGTTATCCCCCCGTAAAAGTATGTTGTCAAGGTTCTCTACCTTATCATCCGTAATATCTTCAGATTTACTAAGAGTTAGATTCATGTGTGTATCAAAAGTTTGTAGAGTTCCACGTATCGTTCTATTGTTTCGTAGTTTGATCATGATGACCTTGTTAACACAACCATCTAATATATTGACAATTTCAGAAGACAACTATTCACCACAGAATTATGTTAATTCGTCCTGAACTTCATTATGTTCTTTTACTTTATTTTGTTCATCAGATTCGGGATGAGCTGCAGGTATCCAATATTCTAACTTCCAGATTTTTTCACTATTTTTCATTGTCGGTATTCTTTTCATATCTAGGGGTTTATTCAATTTTATGAGTGATTGTCTTTGAGGCAATAGTCACAAATTGAAACCACGATTGGAACGATTCTCTTGCAGTTACACTTTGTACACATGCAACCAATTTCTGACTCATGATTCTCAGACAACAAGCTTTCTAAACTTTTGGCACAATATAATCCATTGTTAATTATCAGCTTTGAGAAAAGTGCCATAACACCTGTTGTAAAAACACACAGTCTTATTTTTCACAACAGTTATAGTATATTTTAGTGGAAATTTTATCATGAAAACTAATTATTTCTCAAAACGAAAAATGAGTCATTGTTCTTCCTGTGGTAATTTGTTTATTAGCTTGAATGAAGAGTTAACAAAATGTGACAAGTGTAGAGAGAAATTGGTTAGTCAAAAGTGACTCTAAATAATCCCTAGTCATATATCATAAGATTCTTTTCTTCTAGCATGCTATGAAGATTGTTTACAGCACGATAAACATCCTTTGCAGTTTTGCCACCTGTACACACCAATTTGCCAGATGCAAAAAGCAAGATCACAGTTTTTGGATCAACCATCCTATGAATTACCCCTGGAAATTGTTCAGGTTCATACATGCTTCTTGGTAATGTTCTAGCAGCTTGCTCTAAGCTAATTTTTCCACCTAGATTAATTGAAGCAACTATGTTTTGAATTGTCACCGTAGCTTCCTTTTTTATTTTGATTCCACCTTGTCTTAATTTCTGAACAACTGTTTTGACAGCTTTTTTTGCTAACTCTTCTGATTTTGCACCAGTACAAACCATCTTTCCCGTACTGAAAAGTAATGTGGCAGTCTTTGGGCTTCTTAGTCTAAACACAGCACCTGGAAACTGTTCTGGATGCCATTCTACATCGGGAAATTTCTTTGTAATATCTTTGAGATCTAGTTTTTGGTCAATGCTAGCTGATGCAACAACATTTTCTATACTGATTATTGGTTTTGTGAAAGGCATTATCATTTGGTTTTAGTATTCATCCCCTTAATAAGCCAAGAACGTTATGTGACTGTTTTAGCTCATAATCTGTTTGGTAAATTAGTACACTTATAATCGGATTAAAGTTAATTTAGTATGGATGAATTTTTGTTGTTATAACTTTTTTTTGTGGTGTGATGGTTGAAAGCGTTAATTATTGCAGCAGGTCAGGGAACAAGACTAAGGCCTATTGGAGATACTAAACCACTAGTACAACTTCTTGGTCTGGGTCTTATAGAACGAGTGATCCTTACTGCAAAAAAGTCAGGAATTAAAGAATTCTGTATTGTAGTAGGATATCATGGTGAAAATATCAGAGAGCATCTCTCAGATGGAAAAAAATATGGTGTAAAGATACAGTACGTTCAAAATGACCAATGGACTCGAGGCAATGGTATTTCAGTTCTAAAAGCTAGAGATAATTTTAAAGAATCATTTGTACTTTTGATGACTGATCATAACTACGATTGTAGAATACTTGACCGACTATTAAAAACAAAGATTGGAAAAGATGAATGCATCCTTTGTGTTGATAAAAATCCAAAAGATCATCTAAACATAGATGATGCTACAAAGGTTCAGACTGTAGATCATAGAATCGAAACAATTGGGAAGGATCTGATTGATTACAACGGTATAGACACTGGTATATTCATATGTAATCCCATAATTTTTGATGCATTAGAGCAAAGTATCTCCAAAGGAGATGAGGGTCTTTCTGGCGCAATAAAAATTCTAGCGCAACGACACAAGATGAGATACACGCTGCTTGAAGATGATTTCTGGATTGACATTGACGATAAAACAGATAGAAAAAATGCTGAACTTCTCATATGCAACAAACTAAAAAAAGATACAGATGGACCAGTATCAAGGATACTCAACAGACCAATATCACTGAGAATCTCCAAGATATTACTAAAGACAGGAATTACGCCAAACCAGATTTCAGTTCTGAGTTTTGTTATTGGATTAGCTGGCGCGTCTTTTTTCTTCATTGGAGAATATTTTTATTTAATTTTGGGAGGAATCCTAGTTCATATCCATTCTATAGTGGATGGATGTGATGGTGAGGTAGCACGTCTTAAGCTAAGACAGACAAAGTATGGGGGTTGGCTTGATTCAGTTTTGGATAGATATGTAGATGCTGCCATTATTTTAGGACTGATCTATGGTTACTGGAGTATCACTGGGGATATCACAATATGGATAATTGGATTTTTTGCTCTAATTGGAAGCTTCCTTAATAGCTACACTAGCGACAAGTATGATTCAATTTTTAGAAATGGAGACATGACAAAAAGATCAAAGTTTAGGATGGGCAGGGATGTGAGGTTACTGCTCATAACGATTGGTGCTTTAACTAATCAAATTCCCATAATGCTGATCATCCTGGCAGTTATAGCAAACTTTGAGGCTTTACGAAGATTGATAGTATTTAGGAACAACCTTGATGACGATACGCAAATCATGAATGGAGAATTTACCAATTAATGACTTTAATCATGCAATTACTTTAGAAATGTTAAAATGGAAATTCTTGAAGATAAGGTTCTACTATGGCTTGGAAGTGCTCAATTTGTTAAAGCCAAGCCTGGCGTGTATGTTCTTTATGATAAAAATTTGGATGCAATTTACATTGGCGAGAGTGAAAATCTTCAGAAAGAATTTGCAAAGTATGTTGATACAAACTTTGAGAATGATGCATGTAAACAAAAAACCCATACTTATCAAAGAACATTTGTCGAAAACCCAAAAGAACGCCAAAGGCAGCTTTTAGAAGAGTTTAAGAAAGAACATGGAAAGGTTCCATGTTGTAACGCAGATGAGTAATCATGGTAAGATTAACAGGGAGTTCGCATTTTTCACGCTCATCCAACTAGTAACAAATCTTTAGCTCGCTATATTTTTCAATATAGATAGATTGAAACGTATATCTTACAAATTTTCCATAGAAATTGAAACATGATAATTAAGAATTCTAAAGAATTGGCAACAAATTTTCGTAAAAAAACTACCCTAGATATTTTGGAGGCAGGTTTGCATGCTGCAAAACCAAAAAAATCAATAGAAAAATTCGTAAAACCAAATAAAATCATTATTGGAAAAAAATCATTCAATTTGCCAAATTCAAAAAATGTGTATGTGGTTGCTTTTGGAAAAGCTGCAGATTCTATGACTAAATCTCTAAACTTAATTTTAAAAATTAAAGGCGGAATAATTGTAATCCCAAAGGGCTCAAAAAATCATATACAAGCTAAGAAATTTCAAATTTTTAATTCAGGACATCCATTACCAAATAATGTTAGCGTGCTTGCTGCAAAATCAATTATGAAATTTTTAGAACAAAGAAAAAAAGAAGATATTGTGATTTTTCTTGTTTCAGGTGGAGGCTCATCTTTAATTTCATTACCTGCTGGGATCTCTTTGAATGAAAAAATCAGAGTCAACAATCTTCTGTTAAAATCAGGTGCTACTATTCAAGAATTTAATTGCATAAGAAAACATTTGTCAAAAATTAAGGGGGGTATGATGGTTGAAAATCTAAAATGTCAGGCAGTTGCACTTGTAATGTCCGATGTTGAAAACAATGATTTATCTTCAATATCATCAGGCTGCACTTACTATGATAAAACAACATTTCAGAATTCTCTAAAAATTATTAAAAAATATAATCTAAGAAAAAAAATTCCAAAACGTGTTTTAAAGAGACTAAATGATGGCTATGTTGGAAAAATTAAGGACACTCCAAAAAAACCAAGAATAAAAAATCAAATTATTGCTACAAACAAAGATTGCTTGAAATCAATGGCAAAAAAAGCAAAACAATTAGGATACAAGCCTAAAATCACGACTATTTCTGGCAATGTAATTACTGAATCACAAAAAATTATTCAACTTTTACCAAAGAAAAAAAATTCATGCTTAATTTTTGGTGGTGAAACAACTGTTAACGTTACAAGTAAAGGAAAAGGTGGAAGAAACCAAGAGTTAGTTTTGCGCATATTAAAAAATTCTCTAAAAATAAAAAATGATGTTGTGATTTCATCTATTGGTACTGATGGTATTGATGGTAACACTAAGGATGCTGGTGCCATTATCGAAAAATCTTCAATCTCTAACAATGTCATTAATCATTATTTGAAAAATAATGATTCAAATTCCTTTTTCAAAAAATATGGTGGTTTAATTAAGACAGGATATACTCATACAAACTTGTTAGATATTGGAGTCCTTCTAAACTAATTCTTTTATTTCTGATCAAAAAATTATGCAAAAAACTACAACAATTGATAGAAATCTTATCGATCAATTTGCTGTGGAATGTGATAATTTAATGAAAAGTATGCATGTTGATCCTAAACATTGTCAACGTTTTTGAACAACCATTTTTTTACTTCACGGACCAGTATAATATACATAAGCATATTGGAGCTGTCGTCAAAATACTGACGTTTTTGGCCTTAAGTTCTAATATGTACTATAACAATTTTGAAGCAGGATTTTTGTTTGATTCAATCAGATGATACTTTACATGTAATTTTCTTTGGGCAATCAATTTTTTGATAAAATCACTTCTTGTTTGAATAAATGAATCTGAAATCTCTGTATTATTTGCAAAGTGCTCAAACATTGATTTTAAATCTAACATTACATTTATTGAATCTTCATTTTTTATGACAAAATTTCCAATTCCCCAAAATATTCCAACATGAAATGCAATGTATTTTGCCTGTTCATTATTTACTTTGTTCAAGTAAAATTCGGCTTGTTCTCTCATCTGCTCTACTTGGGAATCTAAAGTCTGAATCACCCATGCAATTCTTTTAGGATTTCCATCAGCGAAAAATACGTGTTCCAAAAGTCAACCAAAAAGTCCCTAATTGTCTATATAATTTGAATACCTTTCTTATGATCACAGATTGAAAGCAGTGCTTAATGCTTGAGTCACATGCCTTCTTTACAAAAATGGTCGATGAGCTTGTAGAATTCTCACAATATGATCCTGAGCTTGCAGATGGAATAAAGTGGCTAGATGAACAAGCTCAAAAAAAGGGAATCTCCTTTTACGACATGGTCTTTGAAGTTTTGTATAAACACGACGTTAATTCTAAAGCAAAAGAATGGTTAAATTCAAGAAATTAATCTGATTTTTCTTTTAGCCTCTTAGGTCAAGTGGTTTATACTCGCAACCTTGAGGACCACAATATTTTCCAACGTAAACTGCTTTTGGTCTGTAAAGTGCAGGCTTTGGCGCAGCTTCTGCAAATTTTTCTTCAATAATGTGAGATGCCCAACCAGCAACTCGAGAAATTGCAAAGATTGGAGTATTCAAATCCATCGGAATTTTTAGCATATAGTAAATTGACGCACTATACAAATCAACGTTTGGATAAATATCCACACTTTTTCTTTTTTTCATTTCATCAACAGTTACCCGTTCAACTTTTTCTGTAATGTCAAACCAGGGCTGTCCAGTTTTTACTGCAAGTTTTCTTGAAAGCTCTTTTAGAACTTGGGCTCTTGGATCATATGTTTTGTAAACTGCGTGACCCATCCCCATAATCCTTTCTCCTTTATCCATTGTCTCTTTAATCCATGATTCAACATTATCTACGGATTCAATATCTAACAACATTTTCATTACTTCATAATTTGCTCCTCCATGAAGCTCACCACCTAGTGCTCCAATTGCAGCACTTGCTGCTGAAAACATATGTGCTCTTGTTGATGCAACTTGCCTTGCAGCAAAAGTTGAAGCATTAAAGGTATGATCTGCATGTAAAATCAAACAAATATCAAAAATTTTCTCAATTTCAGAATCTGGCTTTTCACCAGTTAACATATAGAGAAAGTTTGCAGCATGGCCCAAATCAGGATTAGGATTGACTATTTCTTTGTTATTTCGAATTCTGCCCCAACTTGCAACAATGGTTGGAACTTTTGCTATCAGATTAATTGCTCTACCATAACTGGCCTCTTTATCTCTAAATTCTTCATCATAATATCCTGAGAGTGCAGCTACAAATGCTTGTAACATATCCATGGGGTCTGCATCTTTTCGCCAATTTCCCATATTCTCTTGCATTCTTTGCGGAATAGTCCTAGCAGAAATTAACTTGTATTTGAACTCATCAAACTCTCTTTTTGAAGGAAGATCATCATGAAGAAGAAGATAGGCAGTTTCTTCAAAACTAGACTTTTTTGCTAGATCTAAAATGTCATAGCCACGATAAATCAACTTTCCCTTTGAGCCATCAATATTGGAAATTCTAGTATCTGCTACCTCGATATCTCTTAGGCCTATGTTTTTCGTCTCCATAATGCTGAATAACCAAAATTTACTATTATATCTTCATCGCTTAACCTTGAGAGGAAATTTGAAATTTAGTAGTAGGTCTAGAATACTAATTGAATAGTTTACAATTAATATCATTTTGTGCTTGGATGATTATACAATGATTCCAACCAAGGATAGATCAAGGGAAACATTTGAGCAAAAGATGAAGTCCACAAAGGCAAGAAACACCGTGATTACGATAAACACCGTACTCAACAACTTTGAAAAATTTTCATCAGAACAGTTCAACCAAAAAGACATCATCCCTGATCTGAAAATAATTCCAAATTATTTTAAGAAGGAATAAGTGTAAATCCACAAATGAATACGAATAATCCTGAAATTTTTGATGACTGGGCCCTTTATCATAAAATCCTAGAGAAAGACCATATGTATCATTCAGAAATTTTTACAAAAGTCTGCACAATTCTAAATTCAAAATTCAATGGAAAAGAGTACAACTTGCTTGATATTGGTTGTGGTGATGCGTACTGTATTGAGAAATACCTAACAAACACGAAATTAAAAAATTATTGTGGGATAGATAATTCAAAGACTGCACTTTCATGGGCCAAAAAAAATCTTTCAAACAAAAATATCGACTATTTTCTTTTAAATTCAGATTTTAATGAATCTATGGATAAAATAAATGACAGGTTCGATGCGATTCTCGCTGGATATTCCATACATCATCTAAAGACTTTTGATGAGAAAAAAAGACTTTTACATAAATTTTTTGGAAAATTACAAAATGGGGGAATTTTCATCTTATTTGACATAATAAAAAAGAATGATGAATCATTAGAAAAATATCATATTAGGTATATTAAAAATTGCAAGGACACTTGGGATTCAATTGAGCCAAAAGAATTTGAACAGATTGCAAACCATATTAAAAAAAATGACTATCCTCTTACCTTGGAGAATTGGCAAAATATTTTCTTCTCATCACCAGTTAATTTAGAACAAATCAGGATTGACACACAAAATCCATATTATGTTTTATTGTGTTTCCAAAAAAATAGGAAATAAAATAAGAGCTAAAAATTAGTAGCTTAATCATTAATGGGTAATCATAGTAAGATTACCCACTAGATAAAGCTACAAAATTTTTCTTATCAACAATTCAATTGTAGATAATTCTCATAAGTCCTTGAAATCATCTATTATTTTTTGTGCACCTTCGATAATATTTGAAATTGTGGGAATTACCTATTTTTTTAATTCATCAAAAATAAAATGTAACAATTTTAAAGAGTTTGTTTTTCATAAAAATAATGAAGAAAATTGAGGCTGTATTTCAGTCAGTACGTGAAGACGATGTTGTGGATGCATTATGCAAAATGAATCTTGGAGGATTTTCCATAAACGAAGGCAGAGGATGTGGAGGACGTTCCAAGGATTATACCAATATTAAGACAATTTGTACAGTAGTCAAAGATTCCAATGTGAAAAAAATTGTTGATGCAATTGTTGAGGCTGCTCATATGAGCACTACAGGAGATGGAAAAATCTTTGTTTCCACAGTGGATCAAGTTACGGATATTTCTACCAAAGAACAAGGCGAAAAATATCTCTAACATTTTTTTTCCATCTCACAAAGAACCATCAATTAAGAAATAATAACAAAAATCGTTGTAATTATGGTGATAATAAGGACGTAAAGCGTCCCTGTAATTATTGTAATAACGAATCAAATCTAAACTGATTTAGAGTTCTGAACTAAAATGTAAAGGCCCTGCATGAGAACTAAACTTGCAGTATTTCTAATAATTTCATTTAGTAAATTGCGAGAGATTTGAACTAATTTAATGAAGCCTAAATAGGGATTTGACCTTTTTGTCCTACACCCCTAAATGGATAATCCATACGGGATGGGTGCCATAACCAAATCCTTTCTTTTTTACTCATTGAAATGATCTTCTATATAACTACAATTCTTAATCTCAAAAGAGATATTATACTTAATAATTAAAAGGTAATACAAAATTTAAATAATTATGGCTAATCCAATTACTACATACATCAATTTTGCTTACTGCGAATTGGAGAATAAATGGAAACAAATCAATGAAGATAATCCGGATTTAGATATTTACGAAGCTATGGAGGATAACGCAAAAATAGACATCCGATTATTTTCAGAAGAAAAAACCCATTACTATATGGAAAAAGGTTCTAAAATAACGATAAAAGACCACGTCTTAAAGTTCAACAAAGCTGATTTTCATAAATAATTTTTATTCTGAGAATATTAGGTTAATCATCAGATGATATTTGAATTTCATAATTCTATCTAAGATTACGAAAAAAGATGCCCAAGAATTTTTCACCTAATCCAAAATTTGTGGGTATCGGGTAATCATAGTAAGATTATCCGAAAGGAAATGTTTTCTTTACGCACCACAATTTCCTATCATTTGCTCCATGTCACAAAAGCTATCAAATACAAAAAGTAACAAAAAATGCGTTTGTCGGTCACCACAATTTACTCCAAACAGCTTTTGGAGCTTTTTCGTGCCCTCGCTTTTGTAGCTTTTTTGCTATATTTACATACTACCCGAATGAGCTTTTGAGCAGAAAGCTAATGATAGAAAATTGTAGCTAAAATAATGTTCAAAAAAACTACAAAGATCTTTTGAAGCTAATTAGAGCTACATGTATTGAAACAGAAAACCCTGTTGGCATGCGAAGCTATAACAAAACAGGCCTGATTTTGCCAAATTTTACCTCGTAACTGTAAACTTTTTGTATAGTAGTAGGTCTAATCTATCAATTCTAGTCCCTTTAAGCTAATTTTTAATTTAAAATCAAATGTCTCTTGCTGAAAGAAAATTCATGAAAGAATTAGATGAAATGATTCTAAATGCCTCAGAACCTCAACTCAAAAAAATTCAGGAATTGGACATTAAGACGCAAATGGATGGTTCAAACTTTTATGATGTGTTTTCAAAAAATGACAAAAAGTCAACTCTGACGTCAAAAGTACCTTCAATAAAAAAGAAGAAAAAATAGCGATTTTAATTTAAATGGAGGGTCACTTTATGATTCGTCCATATGGCCTCTAAAAAAGCAAAACAGAAAAAAACCAAATTAGTTTGTCTTTCACATAAAGAAGACGCAGACGGAATAAGCTCTGCCGCACTAATTCGTGAAGCACTTGGTGGAGACACAGTTCTTGCTGATTATCCTGGACAAATGGAAGCACTACAACAGATTGCAAGTGATCAAAAACTAAAAACACTATTCATTTGTGACTTGGGTTTGAGCAAAAAAAATCAAGATGAGTTTGTTCAAATCCTTAGTGATCTTAGAAAGCGTAAAATATCAATTACATACATTGATCATCATGATATAGATCCTAAAATTTTCAAACTACTTGAAAAAATTGGAGTCAAAATGATTCACAACATCAATGAATGTACCACAGTTTTAGCGTATGATAAATTTAAAACAAAATTATCGGATCATGCCGCATTTATTGCTGCATGTGCTGCAATCACTGATTATATGGAAGACAGACCACTTGGTTCAAAACTATTACAAATTTTTGACAGACAATTTGCCCTTATTAGTGCAACAGTTCTTACTTACAATATAGTCGGACATCAAAAAGATCCTGACTATCTTTTGTATTTAGTTGAAGAGCTTTCAGAATCAAAATATCCACATGAAATTCCAAATACTTATGAATTTGCACAAATCCAAGTAGAAAAATTAGCCAAAATGATAATAAAAGTCAAAAAGGATATGAAAATAATGAAGAATTTTGGTTACATGGAACTTTCAGATTCTGGTGCAAGTGGAGCGGTAAACTTCGTTCTTGGACTTTCTGGCAAAGATGTTGGAGTAGCATTCAAAGAACGAGTTGATCATGGAATTTATGCTGTTTCTGTTAGGGGTTCCAAGAATTGCAAGGTACATCTTGGAAAAATTATTAATGATTTAGCTACTGATCTTGGAGGTTCTGGAGGTGGACACAATAAAGCATGTGGTGCCGTAATTCCAAAAGCAAAGATTAAGACATTTCTTAAAGAATTCAATAAAAAACTAAATTAAAAAAGAGAATTTTATTGCAGGAATCTTGGAATTCGTTTACAAGATGTGAGATTGAAACTAGTCTCAAGCCTGACTAGATTTTGAGTTTAATTAAAAGGATTTGTCCAAATCTTCTTTAAAATGAAAATAATGTATTTTAATTTGGAACAATTTTTTAATAATTTAAAAGGCTATTTTATCTAAGTTTGAACCCAAGATATGTTATTCCAGCAATAGCTGCAGGTATTGCAATTGTTGCTATTATTGTAATGATGAATGGCGAATCTCAATTTTCAGAAAACCAAGTAGTTACACAATCTCCTGACAAAAATCAAATAACAACTCTAACCCCTGTACAGGAAAATGAAATTGAATCAAGCCCACAATATATTCCAATAGAAGAAAATGAACCCGCCCCAGAAGTTAAACAAACTGTTCAATCAATTGAATATGAAATATTTGTCACAAATGGCGAAAAGCACATTGTACCTCTTGATAAAATAAAAAGTGGAGGCCCTCCTCCAGATGGAATTCCATCAATTGATGATCCAAAATTTACAGAAGCAGACAATGAAAATCATGTTGCAGATTCAGACATTGTACTTGGTTTAGAAATAAATGGCGAAGCAAAGGCATATCCTCTTTCAATTTTAGTTTGGCATGAAATTGTAAATGATAATGTTGGTGGTGTTCCAGTAGCTGTTACCTATTGCCCTCTATGTTTCACGAATCAGGTTTTTGAGAGAGTTTTAGATGGCCAATCTGTAGAGTTTGGAACATCAGGCAAATTATACAACAGTAATTTAGTGATGTATGACAGGATGACAGGAACTTACTGGAGTCAAGGATTAGGGCTTGCAATAAAGGGAGAACTTACTGGTCAGAGATTAAACATCATTCCATTTGATGTAATAACTTGGGGTGATTGGAAAAAACTTTACCCCGATACTGTAGTATTGACCACAAACACTGGACACATACGTGCCTATGGGGTTGACCCATATGGGGACTATTACACAGACCCAAGAATAATTTTCCCAGTAGAATATAGAGATGATAGAATGCATCCAAAAGAGATCATTTTGGGATTTCATGAAGGTCTAGTTTTCAAGGCATACAAGCAACAGGATGTAGAATCTTCAATAGTAATTAATGATCAAGTAAATAATGAACCAATTTTGCTAGTATCACTTTATTCTGGAAATGCTAGATCATTTGATAGAATGGTTGCTGGTGAAATTCTTGAATTTACATACAAAGATAACAAAATTGTTGACATCAATACAAATTCTGAATGGAATTATGATGGAATTGCGATATCTGGAGAACTCGAAGGAACAGAACTTGAACGCCTTGCCTTTAATCCTGGATTCTGGTTTGAATGGATTGCATTTCATCCTGAAACTCAAGTGTATGGTGGAACTACTTGAAGCCAATTAAAAAAGGAATTCTTGTTGGAATAATCACAATAATTGCTTATCTGACAGTAGTTATAGTTACTACTCCAGCATTACCTCCTGATGCCGCAATCAGTGCAGCGTTTGAGATAAACTCTATTGTAATTATCGGCATGGGTGTTGGAATTGGATTGCAAATGTATCTTACGGGAAAAAGCAAAATGCTTGGCTGCAAATTAAGTGTCAAGAAAAAAGCGTTTGTTGGAAATTCTGGCAGCACCGCTGCAACCTCATTCTTTTCATTCTTTTCCCTAGTCCCGCTAGGATGCTGTGGTTGGTGGCTGTATGTATTATCTTTACTGCCAAGTGTAGTTGGCACAGGAGTTTCTGCAGTATTGATTGAATATAGTCAGACATTGGCATATCTTGGTTTGGCAATAATTTTTGGATTTAATGCACTAACAGCAATCAAATTACAAAAAGAAAAAAAGTTACGAAAAATTAGTATGGCCTAACCTTTTTCCGAATATTAATACTATATGAAAATGTTAGTATCTTTGTTTACAAACACAAGCTTAGATACTAAAGTATTCTAGTTCCAATGAAATAAAATGAAACATCTTGATGATTCAAACATTCAGATAGATTTTGATAAATATCTTAACTGTCCATATTGTAAAAAATCTGGACTATATTGTCCTGAACATAGAAGTGAAGTAGAACAGATTCTTAAACAAAACTAGTATTATTTGCGCATTTTTCTAACTAATTTTTTTACTTGTCTATATGCTAATACTGGTGGTATGCAATATAGACATCCAATTTGTTTAATTGAGCAACAACAAAAACAATCACACTTTCCTTTTTCATGTTTGCAATCTTCACATATCATATTTCTTACTCCTTGGGTTTGATCTTAGTCGTGTTTTACAACATGGACACATTATTTCACTCGAAAAGAAAAACAATGCACATAAAGAACACCACTTTTGACCAATCTTATACCTTAGATTACTTGAAAATGATTCCTTCTTGAATCTAATACATAGTCCCTTACACGTTTGAGCCATAATGATAAAAGCTTCTGTAATGTATTTAAAAAAATTTCCAAATTCCAGTCTTAACTTTTTTCAATTTCAACAACTGCATCAATTTCTGTCATGGAGTTTAATGGCAAACTTGAAACTCCTACGGCAATTCTTGCATGTTGTCCCTTTTCTCCAAAAATTTCAAAAAAAAGATCTGATGCTGCATCGATAACTTTTGGATGTTGAGTAAAATTTGATTCAGAATTTACAAACCCTGAAACTTTGACAATTTTTGAAATCTTATCTAAATCTCCAATCTCACTTTTTAGCTGTGCTAAAATGTTAATTGCGCAAAGTTTTGCAGATTTTCTAGCCTCCTCTAGGTTTTCATCATTTACTTTGCCTTTATGGATTACTTTGCCATCTTTCATCGGAATCTGCCCAGATACATATGCCACATTATTGGAAATTACCACTGGAACATATGCTCCCGCTGGTTTTGGCGGAGTAGATAATTCAATTCCTAAGGATTTTAGTTTCTCATCTATCATGAAAATTCTAAAAAATTGACTAGTTTTAGTTTTTACGAATTAATCTTGATGTGTACCTTTTCTCCTTTATGTGCCTGATTCTGATACACTAATCTAGGCCTGTGACCCTGTTTTTGGAGATATCCAGTAATTATGGCTGCCCATGGAAGTGAATGACCACTATTCATTCTTGATTCAATCGTAATGTTTTTTGTTCCTGGTTCCAAATTTGCCCTTCCAGAACAGACCATTTGCAATGAAGAGTCAATAATTGTAATCAATTCTTCAAGTGATTTTGATCTAAGATTTATTCCATTTTTTTCAAGAAACTCTAACATGTCAATATCATGGTTTTTTGAAACTAGAGATGCGTTTAGAATATGTCCTAAAGCATCCTCGTTAACTAATCGTATAATTCTGTAAACTTCTTGAGCCTCTGATTTTGTCATGTCATACAAGCTATCAATTTTCATTGAATTCTTCCAAACATGAGAAAATACTTTCATCTGATTCACTCCCAAAATTTCTGTAGAAGAAAATATAGCACCTTTACCATTGTTGCTGTCAATCAGCATTAATTCTGTTTCATCGAAAATGAAACAGTTCTGAATAATGTCAGAAATTCTAATCTTCGCTCCATCAGGAATTGCCTTAATCGATTCAGAACCAAGCAAAGATGGTGGAATGATAATTTTTACTTCCAAATCACGTCTTAATACCGTTAACATCTGATCTTTACATTCGGCAAGAAGACCAAGGCCCCACTGATCAACCATGATGTAAATTCTTGATTTAGAGCCTTCAACCATTGTTCTTAGCTGACTTAAAACAGCATTTGCACTGAGATCAAAATATCTCTTCTCTACTGCACCTCTCGATTTCTTACTATCCTCACTCATTTTTTTTAGATTTGTAACCAAAGTGTTCATTGCATTTACCTTGTTGATCTGTTCTTGAATAATATCATCAAATGCATCAACAGGCGCAATTGAAGTACACATTCTTGGTTTGCTTTTTGAAATAATTGCCAACTTTTTCTTTTCCAGTTTTAACAAAATTGGATATACCTTTGTTCTTGGCAATTCAGAATAATATGCTAATTCACTAGCTGAAATGGTTCCTTTTGCTACCAATGTTACATAAGCGCGTGCCTCATAGTTGCTTAAGCCAAATTCTTCAAGACTAACTGTAAGGGCATGTTCGTTAACCACATGCTCTACTGAATTTAGATTAGGTAAAATCGAGAGCTAAACTTCTTAGTACATCTACTCAAATACTGTCCTCTCTGTGTTGTGTCACTGCAGTTAAAACCCCTACTAGAAATGGATTAAGCAAAATTGATCGTAGGCTCTAAAATTAGCGAGTCCTCTCCTAATGTACAATTCCTAATATCACACAATCCTTGAGGGCTCTTAAACCAAATAGAAATCTGAAAAAGGATTTGGAGAAGGTACGGAAATTATCGTCCATAGTAGATAAAAAAATGGAAAATTATAGGCAAAAAAACAATCAAAAAATTGAAAAACTCACTCCTGCTGAATTACAGGATTTACATGAAATTCTTAGAATTGCTGATTTTATCTTAACAAAACATGAAATGAACAAAGATTTTCATTCTATTTTGAAAGAATTTGTTGGGATCATAAACAACTCTGCAAACTCTGTCGAAACACTGGATGATGAAATCAGCGAACTAGTAATTTCAGCTGAAAGCACAATAACTCGCATCAAAACCCTTCAGGCCAAGGTATCTAATGATTTTGATTTTGAAGCGAATCAAAAAGAGGTCAAAATTGAAGAAATTACCTCAGAATCAAGTGGAAATAATTTAAC
The DNA here is from genome assembly GCA_011055585.1 of Candidatus Nitrosopumilus sp. The sequence goes on from DRGT01000087.1 coordinate 18,847, forward strand.
CAATTCTTCTACAGGCGTTTACACTCATGGATACCAACACAATTCTGCAGTTGAGGCTGAACAGGTAATCTAGATGAGTTTAGCCCCACAAGAGTTAGAAAATAGCGCAAGCAAATATGCTTCTGACGCAATTAAGTTTGATTCCCAGGGAGCTAGGGGTATGGCAATTGCCAATTATCAAAAGGCAATAGATTCTCTTGTAAGATTAATGCGACTTTATCCAAATAGCAAACTAAATCCAATCTACAAAGAACGAACACTTTCTTATCAAACAAGAATCAAAGCACTAAAAGAAACTCATGGTGTAGAACCTGCAATTGATCCTCGTGCTTCACCAGAAGAGCAAAGGGCTAATCTAAAGAAACATCAAGACAAAACTGATGTTGAAGACCTTATTATGAAAGAAAAACCCAACGTTCGTTGGGAAGAAGTTATAGGAGTAGATGACGCAAAAAATGCATTACGTGAATCAATTGTTTATCCAACTAAAAGACCTGATTTGTTTCCACTTGGCTGGCCTAAAGGACTGTTACTTTACGGGCCACCTGGTTGTGGTAAAACAATTCTAGCAGCTGCAATTGCAAGTGAGCTTGATGGTTATTTCATAAACGTTGATGCAGCATCTATGATGAGTAAATGGCTTGGCGAAGCTGAGAAAAATGTTTCCAAACTGTTTAACATGGCAAGAGATTATG
>DRGT01000088.1 GCA_011055585.1 Candidatus Nitrosopumilus sp.
ATTTTGTTGAGAGAATTTAATTTGCTCTTCAATCTCTTTTGCAATAGCATCTGCATCTTCTTTTTCTATTCTTCTTCCTGCACGTCGGTCAATTATCACTCCTTCATCATTCAAAGTTGCGAAATTTCCTCTAAGAGCCAAATCCCCATCTTTAAAATCAGTTCCAACCCCGATTGCTTCTATAACCCCTCTGCCTACATAATCTACATGCTGAAACTTGTATCCAAGCATGTTAAAAACCGCGATATCCGATTCTGGTGCAATTCCTTTACCTACGGAAATTACTTCGCCCATTGTCCCATTTTTTGCAAGTTTATCTAGATTTGGAGTAACAGCGGCATCTAAAGGAGTTTTTCCATTCAAGTCAGGATGTGGTAAATCACCGACTCCATCTAATAAAACATAAACCATGTGAACATCAGAATTTTCTGTAATGACTTGTCAGCTCCTATTTCTGACAACTTTACAAGTCCACTTTAAATCTTACAGCCAAATTCCCGATCTATCAATGATGTGAAAAATTTTTAACATCCCTACTCTGCCAGAAGGTAATATGGGAGATATGAGAAAAGATTACGTTTCTGAACGATTTATGATCGTTGGAAAAAAAGATGAAAAGATAACAGATCTAAAAAAATCTCCATATGCTCCTGGAAACGAATCAATGACAAATCCTTCTGTATTATCCCTTGTAGCAAAAGATGGCATGTTGCAGAGATTGCAAGATGCTGATGATGATTATGTTACAGGTTGGTCCATTCGAGTTTTTGAAAGTAAAAATCCCGCAGTTTCAATTAAATCTGAAAATACATACAGTGATAGACCACATTACAGCGAACCAGCATACGGCTATCATTACATTGTAGTAGCATCCCCAAAAGAAAAGGACTCTTTTTCAACTATTGATCTAGAACAATGGTCTAACGTACTTGTTGTAATTCAAGATAGATTGCGATGGCTGTACACTCAGAAAGGAGTAACCTATGTCTCAATTTATGCAAATCATGGTGAAGCAGCAGGAAGTACCAACCCTCATCCTCACATGAATATAGTCACATTTTCAACAATTCCTCCAGTAATTGAAGCCGAAGCAGAAGCCTCTCACCAAATTCTAAATGAAAAAGGAGTTTGTCCAATGTGTCAAACAGTTAGCGCTGAAACTGGAGGTCCACGACAAATCTTACAAACTGAAGGTTTTATTGCATTTTGTCCTTGGGCACCTTCATATCCTTATGAATTTTGGATAAGTCCAAAAAAACACTCAACTAGTTTTTCAAAAATAACTCAAAAAGAAATTAATGATTTATCACTAATTCTTCGAGCAACCCTTGGTGGTCTTTCAAAGAGTGTCAAAAATTTATCCTACAATCTAGTATTTCATTTATCTCCTGAAAAGAAAAACAGCAGACAAATTCATTGGCACATTGAAGTTTATCCAATCACTGATCCATGGTCAGGCTTGGAGAGAGGTTATGGAGTATTTTTTAATAAAACTTCCCCAGAACAGGCTGCAGAAAAATTAGGCGCTGCGTGTAGAAAAGAACTCGCTAGCCTAGTGGGCATAGTATAATTTTCAGAATGGTTTATTATTAAAAAATAAAATCTGAACTTCGATGGCTATAGAAAAATACATTGCTGCTGCAAGTCTAGGATTGTTTGTGATGTTTGTTGGAGAAATAATTTCACTTTATGTTTTTATGATTGAACCACCACAACCTGATGATCCTTTTTCACTAATTGGAGAATTTGAAGCTGATCCAAAAATTTTTCAATTTATTTCAATTGGTGTAGCTCCTGCTTCAATTATGGCTGGGGTTTCCTTCATTTTAACAAAAAGATATGGTTCAAAACCTATTGGAATAATGATTGTTGCAGGTGGTGCAATTTTGTTAGTTGGAATGGTTTATGCAAATTCTTTAGTTTCAAAAATTGAACCACAATATTTGACAGATGCAATATCATTTATTCCACCACTTTTCATGGCAGTATCAATTCCAATAATAGTTGTTGGTGCGCGTTTGTTAACAGTAAAAAAACCAAGAAAGAAAAAAGACTATGTTTAGATGTGATTAAATCTCATAGAGTTTGAATGTTTTTTGAAGCCAATTTTTTCATAAAATGGGTTTACATCTTCAGCACAATCTAAGATAGTTTTGTAGCATCCACAATTTTTGGCAAAATTTAAAGAGGCCTCAATGAGTTTTTCACCAATCCCCTTTCCTTGAAATTCCTTAGCTACTACAACATCCTCAATGTGCCCAACGAGCCCTCCATGATGAATAAACTTAGGTTCTATGAAAAGAGTGGTTGAGCCAACAATTTTTTCTCCTACTTGAGCAACAAAGATTTTATGATTTGGATTTGATTTTATCTTATCAAAAACTTCCTTGGCTTTATCAAGGCCTAAATCACTAGCTAGTCTAAGAGAATCTAATGATTCTAAAAACCCTTTTTCTAAATCACTTTTTTCAATTTCTCTAATTTTCACATCGGTCATTTTCTAGCATCAGATCTTTCCTAGTTTTTCTAAGTACTGTTGATATGCCTTCTTGTAAGATGTCTTGTCTCCAATATCCATGAATCCTTTTTTTGTAATGAAACTTTGTACTGGTTTCTTTTTTGCCATAATCTTTCTAACTAAATCATCCATGCCATATGGCTTGTTTTTTGGAATAAAATCAAAAACGCCTGGTTCCATAACATAACAACCCATGTTTATGTCTGCACTAATTTCTGGTTTTTCTTTCCATGCTGTCACTTTACCATTTTTTGAAGTATAAATCACTCCGTATGGAATATTTGTTTTAAATTCAAATAGACTGATTGTGATAAATGATTTTTTTTGTTTATGTTGTGTGAGCATTTTTTTTAAATTAAAATCAAAAATTGAATCTCCATACATGCATACAAAAGTATCATCAATGAATTTTTCTGCTGTCTTTAACTGACCAGCTGTTGCAAGGGGTCTGTTTGCATTTGCATATTCGATTTTAACACCAACTCTTTTTCCATCTTCAAAATAATCTTCTATAGTTTTTCGGAGATAACTTACACATAACACAATTGACTTGATTCCATTTTTTCTAGTCCAATCTATTAGATGCTCTAAAAGTGGTTTTTCACCTAACGGTAGCATAGGTTTTGGCATAAAAGTAGTGTAAGGTTGCAGTCTAGTACCTAATCCACCTGCAAGAATTACAGCTTTCACGAGGTTGTATTTGAAAAATGACTATTTATGTTACAGTATAGATTTGTCTCGAACTAAAATCAAAATTAAACTATTTTAGAAATTTTTTCAATGACTTCGTTAGGATTTTTGCCAAAGACCAAAATCATAGACTCCTTTCCCAAATCTCCCTTATGATAAATAACATCTGGTGTTAAAATCGAATATGCAAATGCAAACAGACCCCTTGCAACAGCTGGTCAGTTAAAGACAGCAGAAAAATTCATTGATGATACTTTTGTATGCATGTATGGAGA
>DRGT01000089.1 GCA_011055585.1 Candidatus Nitrosopumilus sp.
AGAACAGATCTTCATCACTTTTACTTTTAATACGACGATTTAATAATTTCACGCATTTTTTCAGTCGTATGGGGCCGTCGTCTAGCTTGGTATGATGCTAGCCTGGGGTGCTAGTGGTCGTGAGTTCAAATCTCACCGGCCCCACCATTAGTCCGTGCTTTAATATTACTTACTGTAAGTTATGTGATATTCAGAATCTTATACACACTACCCAACATGAAAAAATCAATGAGATTTCTGACGTCTCCCATCAACATATTGATGATTATCTTAGTGGCTGGAATGTTTGTGGGTAGTATTCCAGCATATGCAGGCTCTGCTGCTAGTAGCGCAATTATGCAATATGAGAAAGGCATGATTTCAGAAACAGAACTTGATCAAAGACTACGAGACGTGGGATACAGCGAGGAAGACATTAGACAAGTTAAAGCAGTTTCTGGCGGACTAGAGCATCAACAAGATGACTATGTTCCTGTACTTCAACCAATTACTGAAAATACAGACACAGAAAATACAGACACAGAAAAAACTAGTAATGTTAGTGCTGATGAAGCAGATAACATTATGTTAATTTTGGGACTAGGCGGTGCTGCAATGGTTGCTGCAACTCTTATTGCATTCTCAAAAAGAACACTTAGTTAAAACAAAAGTCATATCTAAATATTACAAAACAATTTTTTGTTAAAGTAAAAAATGCCAATTGCCAAGGTCGTAAAAAATGTCTATATCTATTAGATCATGAAATTATTTATTGGTATTCTTTTATCATTAGAAATTATTATAATTAACCGATAGTACCAAATGTTTTCAAACTCTTCCAAAGATACCAAGTAGCTACTGTTCGGTATGGACGCCATCTCTCAGCCAATTTCTCAATCTCAGCTGCATTTGGTAGCTCATCAGCCGAATTGTATCTCTGTACACCTTTTCGTAACCCTAAATCACCAACTGGTAACACATCCATTCGACCAAGTGAAAATATCAGAAACATCTCTGCAGTCCAACGACCAATTCCTTTAACTTGTGTTAGTTGTTCTATTACCTCTTCATCTTTTAGTCTTGAAAGAGAACACATTTTCAGCTTTTTAGCTTCAATAGCTTTTGAAAGCTCTTTGATGTACTTTATTTTCGGTCTTGAAAGACCAGTTTTTCGAAGCTTGGAATCTGATGTATTTATGACATCAATTGGTTTTGGAAATGATTTTCCATACAAACTATGAAATCTGTTTGAGATCGCTTTTGCAGCTGATCCTGCAAGCTGTTGTGTGATTATAGCTTCAACTAACGATTCGTAGTAATTTCTTGATGTCCTGATTTGATATTTTCCTACATTATTAATTATTTTAGCAAGTTTAGGATCCTTTTTCAAAACTCTAATTGCAGCTTGTGTCATTTCACAATCTCAATACTTGTAACACATTATCGAAGCTTTTTCGTGTTTGCTCATTTTTGTAGGTACGTAATTCCTCAATAATCTTGCCTTGTGGTGGAATTTTGTAGATTTTTTTTACAATTTTAGAAATTCCTGATCCAATGAAAATAGCTTGAGAAGCAGCTGTTACATTTGAAACACGTCTGTTTGTGCTAGAGCTTTCAAAATCAATCAATGTAGATTTTTTACCAACAATCACGTGTTTTGCAATACTACTAAGTTCTCCATGATCTAGTCCTAACTGATCAAGCTTGTAACAATCCTCAAGTACTTTTCTTACAGTTTTTTTCAGTTTTGTGGTACTTCCTTTACCTTTCAATTGTTTTATCCAATCAAAAATTTTTTCGCCATCCAAATATTCCATTACTAAAAAATTCTTACTACCTTGAATTACTTTTGGACCAGCTTTTACCTTGTTTGCAAGCTCTAATAATCTGGCTTCTTCTTTCATTCCTTCTCTTTGTGAATCTGTTCTACGAATTTTTACTGCCACTTTTTTTTGATTTTGTTTTGCCAAAACAACGATTCCAACGTATCCTTTTCCAAGAACATGTAGTTTACCAATTAATGTAGCTCCCTCAAAACAAACACTCTTAATTTTTAATTTCTCTAATTCTTTGATTCTAGATTGCAGTTGTTTTTTGTTTGCTTTTGGAAATCCAAGTATGTTGGAATAAGGCTGTTCAGTTAATTTTCTAATTGGAAGAAAAGTTTGCCGTGTCAATTATGATGATCAGTGTTTTTTCCTTGAAGTTATCTTAAATCCTTTTTTAATATCAGCTTTGAGTCCTTTTGGAACTCCAGATTTATCCAAGTTATTTTTCAACAAGCCCTGTAAAAACAATTTTGCGTTACTATGTTTTCTTTTTTGTAACGACAAGATCTTTCCTTTATTATTAATCCACAACATTTCACTTTTCTTTGAATTTTTTGCAATAAAGCTTTCAGAATCTGATTCTGAAAAAAACTCAGGACCCCCATGTACTCTATTCTTTGGAATTTCCAAAGAATCAAACTCAAAGATCAAGTAGGCATGTTCCTTCTCATCTGAGAAGGCCATATGACGTAACACATTGAACCCTTCAACCTCCATTTGAGTTGATAATGCACTTGCAGCGCGTTTTATTTGGCCCCAAATAATATCGGGGCTTCTAGGTTTGTAACTGAACTCAACCACAAAACTATTCTTAAAAACTTTCTTTGAACTTGGCTTAGCCTTAAAGAATGAAGCTGACGGTTTTTTTAAAAATTCTCTGCACACTAGAACAAATTTTCCAATATTTTCAGTAGAAATTGCAGCAGCTAGATTCCTTTGATCATCAATTGGATCCATAATCACAATTGGCGTATCAAATTTTTTAGAGGCATTTCCAATTATTTGACTTCGTTTAATTTTTGCAATTTTCTTAATTACGCCTTCAAAACTTCTAAAATTCCAAATTAAAACTTCAGCTACATATCCACTAAATCCCTGTTTTGCAATCTCTGCACCATAAACATTATTGCATTTTAGAAATTCCTTTAGTAGCCTAACATCGTTTTTCATTTGACCAGTAAGTGATTCTAACATGAATGCAGTATGAAATGAGGATCTATCTGCTGCGCTTTGCCACTTTCCTTTTTGTACATCATAGCAAGGAACTACATTAACTCTGGTTCCTTTGATGTGGGCTTCAACGTAAGGATGCTCTGAATATCTAACGTATGGTTTGTATTTTTTCATTGCAACAAAACCAATCTTTTTAGTAATTTCTGTAAATTTTTTTTGTGGAGTTGTTTTCTTGAATTTCAAAAAGATGTCTATATCAGCTTTTTCTGGAAGCCAAGTTCCTTTTGCATACGATCCACCAAACTCTATTTGAACAATCTGTGGATATTTTGAAACTTGTCTATCCACTAAATTAAAAGCAATTGTTGCAACTTTGGATTTCTCTTGTTGCAGTTTCTTTGATGGAATTGCATCTTTCCTTGCATTTTCAATAATTTTTTTCATTTTGCTTTAATCACCTGTAAATCAGAATAGTTTGGTCCATCTGGAGTAAGAACACTCTGTTTAAATTTAATTTCTGAAATTTTCTGAATACCAAATTTTGTTGTACTATATCTTTTCAACTTATCAGAAATGTTTCCAATCTTATTTTTAATTCTAAAGATAGTCACATGAGGCTGAAATGGTTTATCACTGTGAAATCCTGATGGAGATAATGTATTTTCAACCTGAAAAGCCAATTTTTTGAGATGCTCAGCTCCAATTTCATCAATACCAACCCAAATCACTCTTGGGGAGCTTGCTTTTGGAAAGGCCCCAATTCCTTGAAACCGGACATCAAATTCTTCAAACTGGATAGAATTTAGAGCATCTTGAACCTTAGCTGAAACTTGTTCTGAGATCTCACCCAAAAACAATAGAGTGAAATGAATATTGTTTAATGAAACTGGTTTTGCACTAATTTCAAACTCTGACTGGAATTTTTTGATAGAACTTAAAACTTCTTCACTGCTGATTTCAGCTGCTACAAAAGTGCGCATCACAGAAAATGTAATAGTATCTTTATAATGATTTCCGGTAACTTCATAGACTAGCTCAGTGAACTTTCAACGAACTTGTCAAAACTTATAGTTTGTCTTACGGGAATGCCAGGAGCAGGAAAATCTATAATTGCAGCTGGATTAATGGAAAAAGGTTTCGAAGTTTTCAATATGGGAGATGCAGTAAGAACAGAAGCAAAAAGGCGTAATCTAGAACCCACAGGAAAAAATCTTGGTAAACTAATGCTTGAGCTTAGAGAAAAAAATGGTCCTGGTGTAGTTGCAGAATTAACTCAACCAAACATAACAAACTCTAGTTCAAGTATTGTTATTATTGATGGTGTAAGATCAAATCACGAAATCGAAGTCTTTAAAAAAATTGGAACTGTAAAACTTCTTTTAATTGAAGCAACATCTGATACTCGTTTTAATTTCTTGCATGAACGCAATAGATCAGATGATCCAAAAACAAGAGAATTATTTGATGAAAGAGACAAAAGAGAAATTGATGTTGGCTTGAGTGGTTCTATTGCATCAGCTGATGAAACTATTTCAAACAGTAATTTAACAAAAGAAGAACTAATTGAGAAAGCTTACAAAACAATTCAGAGCTGGATCTAATGAAAATTCCTGATTTTAATTGCAAAATAGATGTATATTGTACAATTAATCCCTCAGAAGATCAAACAAAAGTAGAACAAGCTATATCTAACATTCTTCCAGACATTAAAATCCAAATTAATGATGATTCCTTAAAAGCAATATCTCAAAACCTTAAAACTTTATCTAACATTTTTGAAGTAATTCATTCTCATAAAATTCAGCGTGTCTATAGACGATTTTTGAGTAATAATCTGCGTAATGATTCTACATGGTTCTACCTAAACAAACAAGCAGCATTTTCAAACACGATTTCTTTGTGTGATGAGGCAGAAGAATCACCTTTGGGTCCCATTAAGATAGTTCTAACCTCAAAAAACATTGAAGATATCATTGACTGGTTTGTCTCTGAAGACTAGCCTTACTATGTGAAGAATTTTCGAGTGGATTAAATCAATTTTTTTAGTTTTGGAATAAAATTACAATTTTTTCGAGTCTTATTCATGCTGATAAAAATGGCCATAATTGGAGCTATATTGCTTGGTGGAGGAGTATTATTTGCAAATGAAATTAACCAATTTCTTCCAGAAACTTCCGTAAACTTGCTTGATTCAGTAAAAAATGACTTTGGAAAAATTAAAGATGATACAGTTCAAAGTACAGAGACTAGAGTTAAAGGAACTATAGTAACTGTAACTAATGAAGTGAATAATATTCAAGAAAAATCTTCAGAATTATTATCTAAAAGTGCCAAAGAAGTAGCTGATTCGACACAAAAGGGTATCAAAGAAGTAACTGATTCAACACAAAAAGGCATTAAAGAAATTACAAAATCAACACAAGAAACCATTTTTGGTGGCAATGGAAATAATCAAAACACTAACTCAAATGAAGAACATGAAGATGGAAATTCATCTACTATGCCAGATAATGGCAATACTGTAACACAAACAGATGATGAAAACATAATATCATTTGAAACATTATCTCTTAAAATAACGCAACAATCAGGTGATGGGGTTATGCTTCAATATGAGGATACTTCTGGTAAAACTATCAGCGTTTCAGTAACTTTGAGAACTACAGAACGTGAACTTTTCTCTGGAATATTTTATTCTTCAATGTTTGAAACATTGGTAAATGATGCATCAAATACTGCATACTTTATTGATATGGTTGTAGAACATCAAGAATATGGAACAATTTCTTCATCCGTGTATAATCCAAGAGACTCCTCAAACACCATAATTAATGGTGTATTCTTTCAATCCTAGTCATCATTTTTAAAATTACTATTCTGTAATTTTTATTCCTGTAAATGGGTAAACCATACCCATTAGGTTGCCCATTAAGGAAAAAAAGAGTTTACGCGGATACTTTTTCCTCGTTTACGCCCGTCAAATATGATAATTTATGTTCTGTCGGGTTTTTCCGTTAACGGATTGTGGATCATATTATGAGCTATGAGGGCACGACAAAACCCGTCAAACGGAAAAGCTAGGGTTTTTGTGCCCTCACTTTTGTAGCTTTTTTGCTATTTTTACACACTATCCTCGTGAGCTTTTGATAGAGAAAGGAACTTGACGGGAATTGTAGGAAAATAATATTAAGAAAAGCTCGTTAGTTGTAATGTTTTTTAGATTATTGTGTAATCTTACTATGATTATCCATTCGGGGGATTTACAAAATTAGTTTAGAACTCTTAAATGTTAATTCAAAAATCTAGGTATTTTTTTGACTAAATGAGAAATTGAAGCTCTTCCAGGACCTGCTACTATGATTAACAAGTTTCCAGCAAGGAGCATAAGGTCTATTGCAAAGCCACCTTCTCCAGTTAGATTTGATGCTCCTTTTACATGGAATATGGCACCTAGCGCAATGATGGATAAAATTGATGAAGAAATTCTTGACAAAACACCAACGATTAGAAGAATACCACCAATTGTTTCTGCTAAAGCTATTGGAATCTGCATCTCAACTGGTAATCCAATATTTGTTAGAAAACCTGCAAAACCTGGATCGAATTTTCCTGATCCCTGAACAATAAAGATTGTACCTATGGCTAACCTCATCCCGAGGTGAGCAAGATCGTGTAATTTGCTCTCACTAAATTTTGCGCCTTTCAACGTTTCAGGTATTCCATGGAAGAATAAAAATTAATCATGTGTGTAATCTATACAGGATTATACATTAAGATCTGATTTATCTAAAAGACTGGGAATAATTCTATATTGCTTAAGACTCTAGATAATGGGACTATACGACTGGTTACTCAGCCTGATCATGCAGCAGTTTCTGGTTACATGGCTGCACATTGGGGCAATGAAGAGTTTTCCAAATTGGGATATTTTGATAATTCATCAGAACCCGAACAGTTAGCAGCGGAAACAATTTTTGGTATTGCAGAACATGACAATGGTTGGTGGGAATGGGAAGCATCTCCACTAGTATCTGCATCAGATAAACTTCCTAAAGGACTTACTGAAGTTCTAAGTATTCCTGAACAGGGTGCACAACGATGGCGAATTGGAATTCGTCGCTTTGAAGAAAGTCATCCTTATGCAAGTTTGCTTATCAATTTTCACGCATATTGGTTATATCGTGCACAACAGGGCGAAGTGGATGAAAAATTTCTTCATCCATTATTCCGAGGAAAACCATATGTTATCAATGAGGAATCACGGCCGGTAGTATCTTCTCTAATCGAAACTCTAAACCAACAACAAAAGGATCTCAAACAACGTCTTGAAAAACTAGAAGGTTGGCAAAAAGATGCAATTCAACCAAGTAACCTGCAACCACATGTCAAAATGTTGCAGACACTAGACGCTATTTCCTTGTCATTGTGTTCAGATCTTCTCCCTCCTCTTTCTGGAGAAACAAAAGGACTGGGGCGTGATGAAGTTGAGTTTCTTGATATTCCACGAAGAAATTGGGATGATAGAGTTACACTAGAGTTTCACCCACTAGGTGAAGGTAGGATTGAATGCAATCCATATCCCTTTGATGAAGATAATCTTGTTGTTCCAGTTGTAGTAACTGATCTGAAAGATGACACACCAAATGAAGTACATCAAATTAGAGAATACCGTGTACCAAAAAAGATTGTAACTTTCACATTTCAAAGATCAAAATAAAGGATAATCTATACAGGATTATGAAATTTTGTTCAATCTTTCTCTGGGATAATTGCTACCATCCGTAATGGTGCCCCACTTCCACCTGCTATCTTCATAGGTAATGCTACAACATATGCACCAGTTTCAGGTAATTGGTCCAGGTTTGCAACATTTTCAATTGGAGGTATATTGTTTTTGCAAAGAATGCGGTGACTATGAAATAATTTTGATTGTCCAAAATCTATACTGGCAGTATCTAATCCGACCGCATTGATTTTTCGATTTTCAACCAACCATTTTGCAGCATCTGGGTGCAATCCAGGAAAATGCAATTCGGAGAGTGCTTGCTGTCCTGACTTTGAAGTTCCAATATACTTGAGTTTGTCAGGCCAATATTTTCCAAACCCTGTATACAACAAAACAATAGAATCATCAGGTATTTTTCCATGAATTGACTCCCAATTTGTAAAATCTTTTATCGATACTTCATAGTCGGAATTTTCTTTGGATTTTTCAGACACATTAACGACAATTGTTTGACTGAAAAGCTGTTCAATGGGAATTTGATCAACCGTTTGCCCATCTTTTAAAAAATGAATTGGTGCGTCTATATGAGTTCCACCGTGTTCAGGAGAGCAAAACTTGTTTGCAGCATAATAGTATCCTTTTTCTGTTAGGCCATCAAATTCCCTTTCAAATTTAAAACCTTCTTCAGTTGGCCAGTAAATTGTTTCTTCTGAATAACTATGAGAGAGATCCACTAAACGTCCTGATGAAAATAGATTCATCGTATAATATTTTTTGTAATCTGATTTAAACTAAATTTGTAAATCCGCTGAACAGATTGGATAATCTATACAGGATTATACGATTTTGAATTAATATTTGATACGAACTGTTAACAAGTTAAAATGATCTTTTAAATAACATTTCTATACATCATCCTCAAATGGTTTTAGGAACAGGTGCCTTAATTACAGTATTTTTAATAATGTTTTCTTTAGTATTAATTCCCACCATGGGTGAAGCTCTAGCTGTTGAAAAATTAAATAAAGAAAACTTAAACTATGAAATAACTGGTGGAACTGTTAACTCCATCGAAGCAGACGAAGAATTTGGCTCTTTGATTATAATAATGCAAGCTGAAGCTGATGGTGAGTTTACCGTAACCCTTCCAAGAGCATTCATAGACTCTTTAATCGGTGATGTAGATGACGACTTTTTTGTGTTGGTAGATGGGGAAGAAGTAGTCTGGGAAGAAATTTCAACCACCTCTGATGACAGAATTCTCACAATTCCCTTTGAGAACGGAGCTGAGGAAATAGAAATTATTGGCACAACAATCGATGTTTCTGCATTAAGTGAACCTTCTGTTGGTGGAGGTTGTCTTATAGCTACTGCAACATTTGGAACAGAGCTATCACCTCAAGTACAACAACTTCGGGAAACAAGAGATAACGTATTATTGAAGACTGAATCAGGTGCTGGCTTTATGACCTTATTCAACAAATTCTACTATTCATTTTCACCCACGATAGCTGATTGGGAACGAGAACATCCAATCTTCAAGGAAACTGTAAAGATAACAATAACTCCTCTATTGACATCGCTTTCCATCTTAAACTATGTAGACATTGATTCTGAAGTGGAAATGTTGGGATATGGGATAGGTGTTATTCTATTTAACATCGGGATGTATTTTGTAGCTCCTGCAACTTTGATTATTAGGATTAGAAATAATTTTAGAAAATAAACCAAATTACATTTGATAGACCTAAAATGACAATTGTTATGAAATGACAGTGTCCCAAAATAATATTACAATTTTGTTATAAGGCTCATGTAAATTTGAATTATTACTACGGATATGTTAAATTTATTGCATTAGATCGCTACTTTACATTGGTCTCTAATATTAGCTGTATTTTTCTTATGTCAGTTCTAGTATTTGGTTTAGTTGGTAATCCACTTTCATTCTCAAATTTTCCAAATCTAATTTTTAATTCTGAACAATTTCCGATAACAGTAACAGGATTTGCATTTGCTCAAGAAGATGAAAATGATGATGACGAACAGGAAAGTGAATCTACAGACAAGACAAAGGCTACAGGAAAAGACAAACCAAAAGACAAAGGTAAACCAGAAGGTAAAGGTAAACCAGAAGACAAAGGCAAACCAAGTGATAAACTCAGTCTAGAAGGAGATAAAGGAAAACCAGAAGATAAAGGAAAACCAGAAGGTGTAGGAAAACCAGAAGATAAAGGAAAACCAAATGATGTTAGACTACAATCTGCAGAAGACGAAGAAGAAACAGAAGATCAAGAAGAAAATGAAGAGGAAACAGGAAAACTAGACGACAAGGCTACAAAGCTAGCAGAGAAATTACAACGAAAACAAGCAAAATTAGCTCAGAAGATTGAAGATCGTCAAGAAATAGGTCTGCAAAAATCAAAAGAAATTAAACAACAATTAATGCAAAAAATTGATCAACTAAAACCAAATCAGAAGGGACTTCTAAAAAAAGTTGCGAGTGGGGAATATCTTGGTACCACTTTGGGTGGAGATTCATACACTAACACATATCGCCTAGACTTTGTTGATGTATATGCAAATGCCATAGGAAACTCTGGCGAAACTGATACTGTCATTGGACACATAACCATGGAGAATGTAGTAACACGAAGTAACAATTTGAAACTCAAAGTTACAGAATGTAACCTATTTGTGGATGTAGATTATTACTGTGCATTTGGCAAAGCAAGAGCAATATCTTCTGGACCTGGCGGCGAAAAAGATTCAATGGTAATAATTGGATTGATGCAAGATACTAATAATCCTGAAAATCGTGGCACAATTAAGATCTTTCTGAACACTGATACATCATTAAATGAGTTAAGTGTTGGCGATGACTTAGTTAATGCCGATATCAGAACTCCTCAAAGCAGAATTGGTCATCAATGGTTTATTGGTGGTGCTGCAACACTTGAAATTACCTCATCCTCAGGAGGATTTGAAGTAATTCCTAGCAGCAGTACGGACACTCAACCCATAATTGAGAATGAAGATGAAGAAGAATCAAATGGTACAGTGATACTTTCTAGTGATACCACAACTACATCAGTAGAAGAAGAGGAAGAAGAACCTGAAGTAGAAGAATCAAATGGTACAGTGATACTTTCTAGTGATACCACAACTACATTAGTAGAAGAAGAAGAACTTGAAGTAGAAGAATCTAATGAATAATTAGAATTAGTTAACATTTGATACGAACTGTATAATCTATACAGGATTACCAAATCCTAATAGTTCCAGACTATGAATTGACTGAATTCATAGACAAGAAGTAAAAACAGTATATACCCCCAGTCACGTAAAATGCAACATAACTAATGTACGATAATCATTAGTTTCGGTGTCAAAAAGTGACGACTCTTTTCCTGATAACTTCATTTTCAGAGTGCAAAATTACCATGAAGGCAATTCTCTTTATGTTAGTTGCAATTGCGGCAACAACAATTTTGTTGGACGTTTATGCATCGACCCCATTTGAAATTTCTGGAACGAGTGTGAATATAGAATCATATCAATTAGATATTGAAGTCAATTCCATAATATTAGAAGTAGAAGTTAGTGATTCGGGGGGAACATTGAAAATGACATTTGATCGTGAATTTTTTGATGCAATTTACCAAGGCCAAGATGATGAGTTTTTAGTTATTGGAGATGGTGATTTAGTTTCTTACGAGGAAACTAAAACAACTAGTCAATCCAGGACAATCATATTAAGTCTGACTTCAGATATCGAAGAAGTTGAGATATTTGGAAGCCATCTAATGGGAAGAACTATTGATGACAACGACATCAACATTTCAGAAATAAAAGAACAAAACGTGCAGCTATTAGATGAAAAGGAACTCCTCACAAAACAGGTTAGCGTTCTATCAACCGAACTTGAAGACACGAAAGTACAGAAAAACTTACTACGAGAAGAAAATGAAGAGTTAGGAAAGAAAATTTTTGATCCTGATAACTTGATAACAGAAACAGAAGTACAAGCTAAAAACTTGATAACAGGAACAGAAGTACAAGCTAAAAACTTGATAACAGGAACAGAAGTACAAGCTAAAAACTTGATAACAGGAACAGAAGTACAAGCTAAAAACTTGATAACAGAAACAGAAGTACAAGCTAAAAACTTGATAACAGAAACAGAAGTACAAGCTGATAATTTTAGTTCTATTGTTATGGAACAAATCAACGCTTTTGTTACTTGGATTAATTCATTCTTCTGATAATAGACGACCCCAATGTAATCTATCAAGATGTTATACAATATTATCCAAAACCGTTGATGGACTTTAGGATATGAGGTAATCTATACAGGATTATGCATTAAGATCTGATTTATCTAAAACCGCGAGTATAATTTGTATTGTTACCTGTTCTTTTTGACGAAATGTATGAAGGAAAAGATGAAGAATTAAAAAAACTTGGTTATGACGCTTACAGTGTTCGAAAGTTACGTGAGGAAAAAAAATTGAAACTACAATATGATTATTCTATTATCAAATATGCTGAACTTAACAAAATGATTCTCATCACGGAAGACACCGAAAACAAGGCTTATCCTAGGAGTAAACTTCACGCAAAAACACCACAGGCTAAGCTTCGAAAATTTTTTTCGAGACTAATTTTTGAACATTTTGTTAAACTGGAAAAAAGCTCCACAAGTTAATGGGCATTTTTACGTATTTTAAAAATAGAAACTAACTGTGGTAAAGCATTAGCAGAAGTTGTTTGTAATGTTAAATCCATATCTGATGTCATAACAGTTGATTCTGGATTAACCTCGATTAGTATGGAATTGTTTTGCCTCGCATACATTGGTAGTGAATTTGCTGGAGAAACAACAAGTGAAGTTCCTGCAATTATCATCACATCACAAGAATTTGCATGATTGATTGCTTCACCCCAAACATCTTGTGAAAGTTCTTCACCAAACCAAACTACATCTGGTCTTAATATCTCTCCACATTTACAAATTGGTGGAAGTCTTTCAAAAGTTGAAGTAATCTCATCTTTAAAATCACAAACTGTACACTTTATCCTGATTATACTTCCGTGCAATTCCAAGACATTTGTGCTTCCTGCTCTTTGATGGAGTCCATCAATATTTTGTGTAAGAATTACAACTTTCACATATTTTTCAAGCTCTACAATTGCTTTATGGCCAAGGTTTGGTTGTGCAGCTAGAATGTTTTTTCTTCTATCTTCATACCATTCCCATACCATCTTTGGATCTTCATAAAATGCATCAATAGTAGCTAACTTCATTGGATCATGTTTTCGCCAATGTCCATCTTTTCCACGAAAAGTTGGAATGCCACTTTCTTGAGAAATTCCTGCACCTGTTACAAAAACAATCTTTTCAGCATTCTTTAGTTTATTTTCCAAATCTTCAAACATGATTTTATTTTATTTCAATTTCAAGAAGATCTTTTGCACCAATAACAGAATCATGAATAGTTTTTGCTTCATCAACTAGAACAGATTCATCTTTGTATCTAGCAGAAAAGTGAGTTAAAATTAAATTTTCAACATCTGCATTTTTTGCAAGCATCGCAGCTTCTTTTGCAGTAGAGTGATGTGTTTCAATTGCTTTATCCTTTAATTCATCTAAGAATGTAGAATCAAAACTAAGATAATTACAATTTTTAAAAAATTCTTCAAGTTGTTTTGTAGGTCTTGTGTCACCAGAAATGCCAATTTTTTTACCAGGACGCTTTTCTCCTAATACTTCTGAAGGCTTCACTGTTTTGTCTCCAACTTTGATTTCATGACCATTTTGAAGCTGATTCCATAATTTTCCTTCCGGAATTCCTAACTGTTTTGCTTTTTCAGTATTGAATCTACCCGGCTTGTCTTTTTCTTCAAATAGGTATGAATAGGCAGGAACAGAATGATCTGCTTTGCATGAAAAAACAGAATATGTCTTTTCATCAACAATCTTCTCTTCTTCTATTGATGTAATCATAACAGGAAATGATAAACCAAAATTCAAAACTTTGATGTTTGATGCAATAAATTCTTCAATTCCCTCAGGACCATAGATCTCTAAAGGTTCTGATCTGTTTTGCATAGTCATAGTTTGTAACAAGCCAAGAATTCCTATGCAATGATCACCGTGAAGATGTGTCACAAAGATTTTCATTTTTTTATTCCAACCCAAACCTGATTTCAAGTAGGAAAGTTGAGCACCTTCACCTGCATCAAACATTAAGACTTCGGCTTCTTTTTCTAAACAAATGCAGGTTAGTCCACGGTCTATAGTGGGTTGCGATCCCCCAGTTCCTAAAAACACAAGTTTCATTTTACTAGAATCGTCCTTGTCAAACTTTTATGCCTATAGATTTCGTATTTTTTTGAAGGAATTAGTTTTAGTCCATTCTCAGATCCTTTTTTACACATTATTGCTAATTTTTTCTTTTTTGGAATTATTGAAACAAAATTACGTAACAATTTCTCTGGTGGCTCAGAAGTTTTAGAAGCCCTTCCATATGGAAGATCAGTAACAATTCCATCATATTTGTTCTCAATTTTGTTAATATACTTGTAATCAGAATTGAAAACTTTGGAATCAAATTGATTTTCTTTTAGATTCTTTTTAGAAAGATCACACATTTTTTTATCAAAATCAATACCAATGGAATTAATTCCCATCGATTCTGCTTCTAAAAGAGTAGTTCCTGTACCGCAGAAAGGATCACAAATAGTATCTCCTTCCTTAAATCCAGCCAGATTAATCATCGCTCTTGAAAGCTTCCAATCAAGCTCATGTGGATGGTTTTTTGGTTTTTTCAGCTGTTTTTCCTTCTCAAATTCTGTTGAAAACCCAAAAAATCCTTGCGAATCTGTCAGAATCAAGTAGATGATTAAAGAAGGATCATCTAAAGAAACCTTAGCCTGAGAAAATTTTGAAATCATATTTCCCATCGAACCTTCTAAATCTGTAGGATCAAACTTGTTTTCACTAAGATTAATGACTCGGCACGCAAACGTTTTTGCTTCAAGTAAAAGTGAGAAATAGCTATCATCTAAAAATAGATTTGATAATTTTTTTAAAAGTTGACCAGATGTTTTTAC
>DRGT01000090.1 GCA_011055585.1 Candidatus Nitrosopumilus sp.
CAAGAAGCAAAGCAAGAAGCAAAGCAAGAAGCAAAGCAAGAAGCAAAGCAAGAAACAACTTCTGATTCAACTTCAAACAAAGATGCTAGTAAAAATTCTACTGGAACTTCAAATTAGCTAATTTATACTTCTCAAGAATTCAGAGCTATACATGAGTGCAAAACGTGATTATTATGAGGTTATAGGAGTCTCAAAAACAGCCTCACCAAATGAAATAAAATCACAATATCGTAAATTGGCATTAAAATTTCATCCTGATAGAAATAAAACTTCAGATGCACCAGAACATTTTAAAGAAATTTCAGAAGCATATGCAGTTTTATTTGATCCAGAAAAACGAAAGCTCTATGATCAATATGGACATGCTGGAGTAGATGGAAAATATAGTACTGAAGATATTTTCCGAGGAGCTAGTACTAGTTTTGATGATATTCTTGGTGATCTGTTTGGAAGTGGACGAGGTGGTTTTGGATCCATTTTTGAAACTCTATTAGGCAGGGGAGGTGGTTTTGGTAATTTTAGAAGACAACAAGGTTCAGATTTGCTTTATGAAACATCGATAACTCTAGAGGACGTTCTTCATGGAAAACATATGGAAATTGATATTCATAAACACGTAGATTGTGCAGATTGTCAAGGTTCAGGATGTTCTCCTGGTACATCCAAATCAACTTGTTTAGCATGTAATGGACAAGGTCAGGTGAGACTGACAAGAAAAATGGGATTTGCATCTTTCGTAACGGTTGGACCATGTAATTCATGTTACGGTAAAGGAAGCATCATTGAAAAACCATGTAAGAACTGTAAAGGAAGTGGAAAGACTATGGGAATTAGACACATGCCTTTTGATATCCCATCAGGAATAGATACTGGAGATTACACCATTACTGGAGAGGGTGATTCAATTCCAGATGGAATAAATGGAGATCTGATTGTTCGCATCATGGTATTACCACATTCAAAATTTAAGAGAGATGGCGCAGACATTTTTTATGACGCTCAAATATCAATGATAGAAGCAACACTTGGAAAGACTATTGAGGTCCCAACATTGGAGCAAACAGAGAAAATCAAGATTGAAGCAGGTAGCCAGCCAAACACGATAGTAAAATTGAAAGGTAAAGGTTTATCACGTCAGCATTCACGAAGTCGGGGAGACCAATATGTCAGATTAGTCATAAATATTCCCAAAAAACTTAACAAACAACAAAAAAAGCTTTTAGAAGAATTTGAAAATAATTTTGATTAGATTTTCTCAATATGAAAACAACCTTCTAGGATGTATCATTTTTCAATACGCCTTATTTCGATATGATGTCCGTTTCGAAGGTGAACTGCATGATTATCTTTAATTAATTCAGCAATTTTTGCTTCTGGATAGTATTTTACACTATATCTTCCGAGAATCTTTTTACAATTGTTACAGTATATTTCTCTAAATTCCAACTAATCAAGGTATCTTAGAACATATTTCTATTTTTGTTTGTGTTCAATAAAGAAACTTATTCTAGATTTCTAAATTCTACTTTGCGGGAGTCGCCCAGCCTGGTCAACGGCGTAAGGTTCAGGTCCTTATCTCCTAGGAGTTCGTGGGTTCAAATCCCACTTCCCGCATTTTCAAACAATATGATGTTTTAAAGGAACACCTTTAAAAAAGAGAAGATAATACAATTCTGTATGGGCAAAGTAGTAAGAGTAGGTGGCAGAGGTACTTCGCGAAGAGTAATTGAAAAACCCGAAGATAAATGGACAGGAGAACAATACAGAGAATACCAGAAAAAAAAGAAAGACGCAGCAAAAGATGTCTATATAACTATGGGTCGTGGAACCAAAAAAATCAAACTTGGTGATATTGCCGAAACCACAGGAAGGCCTACAGGAAAAGGAAGATGGGTTTCCACTGGAAGAGGAACTGGTAGACGTAAAGTAGAGTAACCCAGAACTTCACACACCTTTTTAAAATAAAATTTTATTTTTTATTCAAATAATCTTGAATTTTTTTCTTTAATATCTGATTTACCTTTTCTCCAGACGCTTTTCCACGAACTATCTTCATTACATTTCCCATTAATGGACTAATAGCTCTTGTCCCTTGACCATCTATAATCGCAAAATTATCTTCAATAACCGATGTGCAAATATTCTCTAATTCCTCATCAGTGATATTTTTAAGTGATGATTTCTGAATTGATTCTTCTACAGATTTAGCTTTACCTGACATGATTAATTCAATGATAATCTCTATTGCCTCCTTTTGTAATTCTTCTTTCCCTATTAACTCAAAGATTTCCCCCCCATGTTCGTCTCTCAAAGAAATAGGCTTCTGCAATTTTCTTTCTAGATTTGGTATGATTGAGGTGTAAGTATTTGCAATTACAATAGGTGGACAATTTGTTGTATTAGAATATTTTTCAAATGAATCATAATCTTTTGAATCATAAATTTGGTTAGCCATTTGAAGATTAAGCTTGTATTTATTTAAAATTTCTTTTATTATTTCATCCCATGATTTTGGAATATTATTTTTTACATTTTTAATTTCTTCATCTGTTACGATAATAGGTGGTATATCAGTTTCAGGATACATCCTGGACGCACCTGGTCTTGGTCGAAGAAAAACAGTTTCACCAGTTGAAGTAGCTTGTCTAGTTTCTGCCGGAACTCCTATTTTGGATTCTTCAATTCTATTAATTATAGAGTCAATTGCAAAATTTATTTTTGATTTTTCTCCAGTAATTATTACATAGCCATCTTTTTGATCAAGATCAAGAAGTTTTGTTATCTGTTCCATCTCAGATTTCTCTATTCCATAATTTGGAAGTTCATCTGAATGAAAAATTCCACCAATTCCGAAAAATCTTACTAGCTGTCCTAATTCCTTACCAAGTCTAATTCCCTCATATGGTGAATACCTAAACATACCTGAAAAATTTTTGATTCTAACGCATCTAATTGCTGAATTAGTTTCAATTGCTTTTTTAATAATTTTTGATTTAGAATTTTTAAAAATTTTTGTTACATCTATTACGTCATTTTCTTTTGAGATTTTTTCAATCTTTCTACTTTTTAGTTTTTCAGAAATTAACTGTAAACCATGTTGTCTCTTTGATTCATATTCAATTACTTTTTCAAGCTGATCTAACTGTTGAACACCTTTGACTTCTATTACTCCACCACCTCGAATTGAGACATTTACATCTTGTCTAATAGAACCAATTCCTCTAGTTACTTTCTTAGTTGTTCGCAAAAGTCTTCCTAAAGTTAGAGCTATTTTCCTTATTTTAGCTGGACTTGCTTCTATAGGTTCTAACGCAATTTCTACAAGTGGTATTCCCAAACGTTCAAGACTAAATTCTCTAGTCTCTTCTTTGTCTTGAAGTAATTTTGCAGCATCTTCTTCTAGGCAAATTGACTGAACTCCAACCTTCTCACCTTCTATGTCTAGATATCCCCCTTGAGAAACTAACATTGTTCTTTGAAAGCCAGAAGTGTTCGAACCATCGATTACCATTTTTCTCATAGGATAAATTTCACTGAAGATATTCGAATTCAAAGCTACTGAAATTAACAAAGAAGTATTTTTTGCCTCGGGATTAAGCTCGTGAGGAGGTTCTTCATCCTGTTCTACTAAACATGAACTGGATGGATTAGAATAATAGATCATGGTTTTTGATTTAGTTTTTTCAAATAATGCTGCAGGATCATATTCTCCTAATTCACTTTTAGAGGCTCTAAGCTTTCGTGAAAATTTACTTGTATATTCATTTGTTTCAATAGGAGAACAGTTACAAAATAATTTTTTAACAGTAGCTAATTGTTGATGAATTTCTAGACCAACTTTTAATCCAATTTTATCTATGTTAATTTCAGACACTTACGTTCTACAATAAAGTCATGTTTAAAGCTTAATCAGAAAATTCAGATGCTATGTTTTCTAACATTAAATCTTTCATTTCTATAATATTTTTTGTATTTCCAAGAGCCCACATTGCTTTTACCAAAGCCGTTTCGGGAATCATATCAGATAACGGAACAACCCCTAACTCAAGAAGATCTCTGCCACTTTCATACACTGTCAGTCTTACTCTTCCATCAATACATTGAGAAGTCATTCCCAAAAATAATCCTCTTTCTTTTGCCTTTTTTACAATTTCATACATTGATTTTCCTATATGTCCTAGACCAGTACCTTCAAAAATTATTGCCTTGTAA